>CAMPBN010000162.1 GCA_946638265.1 uncultured Bacillota bacterium | reverse complement strand
GTAAACTCAGAAAGATCACGGAGGAAGGAGTAAAATTCCGTTCTCATATCGATGGCTCACCTCATGTTATAACGCCTGAAAAGGCTATTGAAATCCAGAATGCGCTGGGTTCGGACATCATGATGGCATTTGACGAATGCGCTCCTTATCCGGCGGACTATAACTATGTGAAAAACTCCATGGAGCGCACCATGCGCTGGCTAAAACGCTGCAAGGATGCGCACCACGATTGGGAGCGTCAGTCGCTTTTCGGCATTATGCAGGGCGGTACATACAAAGATCTGAGACGCGAAAGCGCCAAAATCGTTACGGATATGGACCTGCCGGGCTATGCTGTGGGCGGGCTCTCGGTAGGCGAACCGAAGGATCTGATGATTGAAGTCCTCGACGACTGCATCGACTACCTCCCGAAAAACAAGGCTCGCTACCTGATGGGCGTGGGCTCGCCGGACTATCTCTTCGAGGCAGTCGAGCACGGCATCGATATGTGCGACTGCGTACTTCCAACCCGCATCGCCCGCCATGGACTGGCTATGACCTCTGCAGGCAGAGTGAATATCAAAAACAGCCGCTACGAGCGCGACTGGTCGCCGCTGGATGCTGAATGCGACTGCTATACATGCCGCAACTACAGCAAAGCCTACCTCAGACATCTGTTCAAGGCGGATGAGATGCTGTCGGCCATGCTGCTGTCAAATCACAACCTGTATTTCCTCATCCATATGATGGGCGAAATCAGAAAAGCAATCGAAGAAGACAGATTCCTCGAATACAAAAAGGAGTTTTACGACAAATATGGCAGATTTTAACGATAAAGGGACAGCGGAATGCGTAAATCCGCTCCCTGAATGTCCACACAAAGAATTTTGCGGGGGCTGCATCTACCAGGGCGTGCCTTACGAAGAACAGGCTCTTGCCAAAGGCGAAGAAGTTCTGAAATTGATGCATTCAAAAGGCGCAGACCTTTCAAAACTGAAGGAGCCTTTCAAAAGCGAAGACATATTTAGAGCACCTCAGATTTACCATTATCGCAACAAGATGGAATACACATTCGGTGACCTTGAAAAAGGCGGCGAAATGACTCTGGGGATGCATCAGAAAAAGCGTTTTATGTCCATCGTTACGGTGGATTCCTGTCAGCTGGTGCACGAGGATTTTAATATCATCCTGAGGGCGGTGCTGGATTTTTGCATCGCAAAAGGATATCCGAAATACAATGCAAAAAATCACATTGGCCTGATGCGAAATCTTATCATTCGCTGGGGTCAGAGAACAGGTGAGCTGCTGGTCAATGTAGTGACTTCTTCTCAGATGGAATTTGACGAGGAAGCATTCGCGGCAGCTCTGAAAAATGTTCAAGAAAAACTAAACAATACTATTATAGGAATATTACACACCATAAACGACCGCCTGGCGGATGCCGTGTATCCCGATAAAGTCAAGGTTTTGGAGGGCAGGGACTATTACAACGAAGAAATATGCGGACTCAAGTTCAAAGTCAGCGCATTTTCCTTTTTCCAGACCAATATTCCGGCAGTGGAGAGGCTCTACATGAATGCGCTTTCGCTCCTCAGGCCTGAAGACGGCAGCGAGGATGAAACAGGCTACAGCGGAAAAACCGTATTCGATCTTTTCTGCGGTACCGGCACCATATCTCAGATTTTGGCGCTGAAAGCCAAAAAGGTGGTAGGCATCGAGATCGTGGAAGATGCGGTGGAGTCCGCCAAAGCCAATGCAACGCTCAACGGCCTTGAAAACTGCGAATTTATAGCCGGGGATGTGTTCGAAGCCATCGACCGCACCACCGAAAAACCGAATGTTATCGTGGTGGATCCGCCGCGCATGGGCATCCTACCAAAGGCCCTGGACAAAATCGCAGCCTATGGCACCAAAGAAATCCTTTATATTTCATGCAATCCCAAGACTTTGGCCGAAAACATCGTCTACCTGCAGGAATATTACGGCTACCGTGCCAGGGTACTGCAGGCCTACGACAATTTCCCGTTTTCAAAGCACACGGAGTGCGTTTGCCTCCTGAGAAAATAAAGGCGGATATAATAAAATTAATTTATAAAATCAGAGGAAAACAGATATGGCAAAAGTATTAGTGGGCCTGTCCGGTGGCGTGGACAGCGCCGTTGCGGCATATCTTCTGAAAGAGCAGGGATATGAAGTGATCGGTATCACGCTCAGGACCTGGTCGCCGGACGGTGAGGGCGAAAGCAGATGCTGCGAGATAGACGATGCGCGCAGGATTGCCACAAAACTTGATATACCGTACTATGCGCTGAATTGCGAAGAGATATTCAATAAATATGTGATAGAGCCGTTCATCGACGAATATATCGCAGGACATACGCCAAATCCGTGCGTGGAATGCAACAGGTATGTGAAATGGCACAGGATGCTCTACTACGCGCAGGTATTGGAAGCAGACTATGTGGCAACAGGGCATTACGCCTTTATCGAAAAGCTGGATAACGGCAGATTTACGGTCAAAACCGCAAAGCATGCGGAAAAAGATCAGACATACATGCTCTACCGCCTGACGCAGGAGCAGCTTTCAAAAACTCTCATGCAACTGGGGAGCTACTCCAAGGA
>CAMPBN010000161.1 GCA_946638265.1 uncultured Bacillota bacterium | reverse complement strand
CCTGGGAGAAGTTGCGTATCTCATAGAAGCACTCAAGATGGAGCGTATGATGACACTTCGCGAGGAGCAGGAAGGAATCGTTCAGATTGCTTTCGAAGTGGCCAAAAAGATTATGCGCCAGCAGATAAAAGTAGAAAAAGAAGCCATTCCGCGCATGGTGGAAGAAGTGGTGAAAGAAAATGAAACTCCTGTGAAAGTCATACTTTCCGAGTTCAACGAAACACTTTTCACACGTATCGACCGCAGGATGCGCGAAAGGATCAGGGAGCTTCTGCCGGGAGTGCAGGTGCTGGTGGTGCCAAACGACGGCTCGCCTGAGACCTTCCAGGTGGAAACCGAAAACGGGATGGTGGATGCAGCTGTGGAAGGCCAGCTTGAAAGGCTTGCCGAAGCCACCATGGACCCGAAAGACTACGAACCTGAGGAGATTTAGAGCATGCCAATGGATTTTTCAAGATATATTGCAAGAATACAGACAGCAGATACTTGTAAAACCTTCGGTAAAATCGACAAGGTCATCGGCATGATGATCGAATCCATAGGTCCTGTCTGCAAGATGGGAGACCTGTGCAAAATCTACTCGGATGATTTTAAGAATTATACCTATGCGGAAGTGGTAGGCTTTAAGAACAACAGCGTACTGCTGATGCCTTTTGAGGAACTGGGCGGAATCGGCGTTGGCAATTTCGTGGAATCCACAGGCACATGCATGAAGATTCCGGTAAGCGAAAAGCTGATAGGCAGAGTAATTAACGCCATGGGGCAGCCCATCGACGGAGGCCCGGAAATAGAGGCAGCCGCCAGATATGAGATCCAGTCACAGGCAGCCAATCCTCTGACAAGACCCAGGATCCACGATATTCTGGAATTCGGTATACGTCCCATCGACGGGCTCCTGACCATAGGCAAGGGCCAGCGTATGGGAATATTCGCAGGTTCCGGTGTCGGCAAGAGCACGCTGATGGGCATGGTGGCCCGAAATGTTAAGGCCGACATCAATGTCATCGCTCTGGTGGGCGAAAGAGGCAGGGAAGTTCGAGAATTTATCGAACGTGACCTGGGCCCCGAAGGTATGAAAAGATCGGTGCTGGTGATCGCCACATCCGACCAGCCGGCGCTTCAGAGACTGAAATGCGCCATGACAGCCACCACAGTGGCGGAATATTTTAAGGACAAAGGCAAAGACGTGCTGCTGATGATGGATTCACTCACACGTTTTGCAATGGCCCAAAGAGAAATCGGACTGGCCACGGGCGAGCCGCCTGTAGCCAGAGGATATACACCAAGCATATATGCATCCATGCCAAAGCTTTTGGAGAGAACAGGCAATTTCGAAAAGGGTTCCATCACGGGTATCTACACGGTGCTCGTGGAAGGAGACGATGTGAATGAACCGATTTCCGATACCGTGCGAGGCATCATCGACGGACATATAGTCCTTTCGAGAAAGATAGCATCCCGCAACCATTATCCGGCCATAGACATTCTGGGCAGCGTCAGCAGGCTTATGAATGACATCGTGACTCCGGAGCAAAAGGCTGCGGCCAACAAGCTGAGAAACATGATGTCTGTCCATGAAGACAATTACGACCTGGTCAGCATAGGGGCATACAAAAGCGGCACCAATCCGGAGCTGGACGATGCCATTGCCCATATGAAAGGAATAGATTCTTTCCTTTGCCAGCGGGTGGATGAAAAGATGGAATACAATGATACCGTTGCCCTTATGGCGAAGGCGGTGGAATAATAAATGAAAAAATTCAAATTTGGGCTGGAAAAACTTCTTTCATATAAGAATCAGATTTTGGAAAGCGAAATGCAAAAGCTGTCACTGATTCTTGCCCAAATCAGCGAAAAAGAAAAGGAAATTGCCGATCTCAAAGCCAGGCTGAAACATGCGGGAGACGAACTGGAAGCCAAATACAAAGAAAGCGTCCGGCCCGACGAATGCATGAGATATCAGAATTTCATAGACAGGCTGAGAGATGAGATAAAAATTGCGGAGTCTGAGCTGGAGGCGCTGGAGCGCACCAGAGAAGCGCAGATAGACGTGATAGCGGAGGCCAAAAAAGAAAGTCGTTCATTGGAAATCCTGAAAGAAAATCAATATAACGACTACATGGAAGAACAGCGAAAAGCCACCGAAAGGGAGATAGAAGAATTCATTTCGGCACAGGATGCGCTGAATAATGATTTTTAGGCCTCAAAACAGGGCTTTAGACCCTTGAAAATCGATAATATCCGCACTTGCACTTTGATTGCGGTTATTATAAGAAAATTTAATACGGAAAGGAGGTGCAGAAATGGACATGAGCATGTACCAGACAATCGCTCTGATGGCGAATGTCGGCGGCATGCAGGCAGCTCAAAATTTTGAAAGCGCTTTTCCTCTTTCTGGAAATGCAGAAGGCGCGCCTGATTTTCAGGCGATGCTGGAAAGTTTCTTGACAGCGGGCTCCATTGCAAATCCTGATGCGGATGTGACGCAGGCGACTCTCAGCGACAGCATTTTGGCCATGGCGGACTTTAGCGGCAGCGAAAGTATCGGTTCCATAGTTCCAAATCTTTTGCAGGGGAATATCCAAAGCCTGATGGGCACTTCGAATCAGAAGCAGCAGGGGACACAAAACGGCGACTTCATTTTGTCAGCGGGAATGACGAATTTTGACGCACTGAAAAACT
>CAMPBN010000160.1 GCA_946638265.1 uncultured Bacillota bacterium | reverse complement strand
GGCAAGCATTTTTCGCTGATTGACACCGGCGGTATAGAGCCGGCCAGCAAGGAAGTGATCCCGTCACGCATGCGCGAACAGGCACAGATAGCCATCGACACTGCAGATGTTATCCTTTTCTTGGTAGACGGAAAGGAAGGTCTGACCGCTGCCGACAGAGAAGTGGGAGAAATCCTGATGCGCACCGGAAAAAACATCATTCTCGTGGTGAACAAGGTGGATGCGCCAAAAAATCTGCCACCGGATTTCTATGATTTTTACGAGCTGGGGCTGGGCGAGCCGCTGGCAATTTCCGCTGCCAACATGCTGGGTTTTGGAGATGTGCTGGACGAAATTGTCAAAGCTTTTCCGAGCGGTGCCGATATGGAGGAGGACGAATCCACCAAGATTGCGGTTATCGGAAAGCCAAATGTAGGCAAATCTTCTCTGGTAAACGAGCTTCTTGGCGAAAACAGAGTCATCGTTTCGCCGATTGCCGGTACCACCAGAGATTCCATCGATACGCCTTTTGAAAAGGACGGCAAAAAATATACCCTGATCGATACAGCGGGCATCCGCCGCAAGAGCAAGGTAAATGAAGATATAGAAAGATTTTCCGTTATCCGCGCGGTAGCTGCCATTGAGCGCTGCGATGTGGCACTTCTGGTCATTGATGCGGCAGAAGGCATCACCGAGCAGGATAAAAAAATCGCCGGCGTGGCTCACGAAGCGGGCAAAGGCATCGTGGTGGTTATCAACAAATGGGACCTTATCGAAAAGGAAACCAACACCATGAGAGATTTTGAAAGGGAAATCGCAAAGGAGCTGACCTTTATGAGTTACGCTCCGAATGTTTTCATCTCAGTGCTGGAGCATCAGAGAGTGGGCAAGGTCATGGAAATGGTGGACTATGTCCAGGAGAAGAGATCCATGCGCGTATCCACAGGCCAGTTGAACGCACTTATCGCCGATGCCACCATGATGAAGCAGACGCCTTCGGACAAGGGTAAGCACCTGAAGATTTACTATGCTGCTCAGGTAGGCACCCGCCCGCCGCTTTTCAGCTTCCAGATCAACAAGAGGGAACTTATGCATTTCTCATATGCCAGATATCTGGAAAATCGTATCAGGGAAGCCTTCGGATTTGAGGGGACATCCATCAAGTTCGTATTCCGTGAAAAGGGAGATAAAGACAATTCGGATTTCTAAAATCCGTAAAGGGGTAAAGCAAAATGTTTAATGTGAAATTGATTTTGATTACAGCCGTTTTGTGCGCGATTTCCTATGCTATCGGCAATATCAGTCCTGCCATCCTGATTGGTAAGGCTCACGGTATAGATATCAAAAAGGAAGGAAGCGGCAACGCCGGCACCACCAACGTACTGAGGGTGCTGGGCAAAAAAGCGGCCGTGGGGACACTCATCATCGATATCGGCAAAGGCGTGTTGGCAGTGGTGCTGGGGCGAGTGGCAGGCAGGCTTTATGCGGTAAATTCGCTGGGTCTTACTGACGCAAAGGATATCCATACCTGCATCATCGGAATAGCCATGTTCTGCGCATTTTTCGTATTTGCAGGCCATATCTGGCCGATGGCATTCGGATTTAAGGGCGGTAAAGGCGTGGCAACAGCTTTCGGAGCGCTCATGGCCATCAATCCGCTGGTGGGACTTTCATGTCTTTGCGTGGTGGCTTTGATGGTGCTTGTTTCGCGCAGGGTGTCTGTCGGCTCCATCTGCGGAGCCATTTCTCTGCCTGTAATATCTACATTTCTTGAGCCTGTGTTTGTGCCGATGGGCACTCTCATGTCCATCATAGTGATCGTAAAGCACAGAAGCAATATCAAGAGATTGCTGAATCACGAAGAACCAAAGCTGTTCTAGGTAGTTGTTTTGGTCGTAGACCGCTACGCGCTAAAATATAATCGTTTAGCCGTAGAGTGCCACGCGCTAAAGCGCTGCACTCTTGACATGGGTCCTACCGCTGTTCAGACTGCGCTCCACTTGTCTTCACAGGGTTAGGACTCCAAAAAAGAAGAAAAGCGGCTGAAAGCCACTTTTCTCCTGATAGTATGTATAGTTGTGTAAGTAGGAAAACATGCAAATTCAAATTACGAATACATCTTAAGAGATATATCGCAATAATAGTGCAACAAAATACAATCTTGAACATTTTTGTTTTAGCACCTATTTCATAATACACTATCATCACTAAAATTACAATTAAATTCGTAAAATAAATAAAAAAGTTTTATTCAAATATAAATATTTTTAAGGAGAAAAAAGTGTTTGGTTCAATGACAATGTCAAATCCTCTGACAGCAGCTGCCGTGATACCGGGAATAGTGCTGCTTGTTTATATCTACCGCATGGACAAGCTGGAAAGAGAGCCTGTCAGCCTGCTGATCTCTCTTGCCATCTGGGGAGTGCTTTCCACAATCATTGCAGCTCTTTTGGAAGGTATAGGCGAAAATGTCCTGGCTTTGTTTTTCGGTCAGGAGACAAGCGAAATCAGAGCTTTGGCAGAATATTTCCTAGTGGTGGGTCTGGCAGAAGAATGGTCCAAATATATGATGCTGAAGCGCTACAGCTGGCGACATCCCGCATTTGATTGCCGCTTTGACGGCGTGGTATATGCAGTGGTGGTATCGCTGGGCTTTGCCATCTTCGAAAACGTCGGATATGTGGCCATGTACGGAATGAGCACAGCCTTGATAAGAGCTGTCACGGCAGTTCCGGGGCATGCGTGCTTCGGGGCTTTCATGGGCCTTTACTACGGAGCTGCCAAAGAAAAGTTTGTAAACGGCGAGATGAAGGCCTCATCCTCCC
>CAMPBN010000159.1 GCA_946638265.1 uncultured Bacillota bacterium | reverse complement strand
ACTTAGCTTCTCTTACTACTTCTTCTACAGTGTAAGGAACTGCAGGGTTGTTTTCTTTAGTTACTTCTGCGCCGCAAATACATGCGCTGATGATAAGTTTTTCCATCATTATCTCCTTTTTCATACATAAATAATGTTAGTCTTTTGCAGGGCCGCAGAGCCGCCGGGTGTGAAATCCCTCGCCTGTCCGATGCCCGCGCAAAAATAAGTATACCATATTTTAAATTGTATTGCAATCAAAAAGGGCGGAGTTGCTATTTTCAGGCTGCGATTTCCGGATTGCAATTTTTAGATTACTATTTTCCGCACTTTTTAAAGGCCGATGAAAAGTGTTACCAGGATCGGGACAAAAATGCTGACAATGGCGCCCGAGAGGAATGAGTAGACCACCACATGAGGGCCGCAGGCTCTCTCAATAACCGGCAGGCACACGTCCATGGCAGGAGCTCCCGCTACGCCCACAGGCTCCAGAGCACCGACCTTTTGAGCCACCAGAGGCGCCAGGAGTATGGACAAAATCTCTCTGAACACATTGTGGAGGAAAGAAATCGCGGATGCCGTAACGAATCCCGCTTCCATTATGATGCCGGGAGCCAGACTGTACCACCCCATGCCTGCCGCCACCGCCAGGGATTCTTTCGCACTGAGGCCTAAAACAGTACCTGCTGCAAGACCTCCAAGTAAGCTGCCGGCAATTACCACAAAAGGCAGAAGTACCACGCGGTAGCCCGCTTTGCGGATGCTTCCCAAAATGTTTCCTTCAAAGCCAAGATCCATGCCCACGAAAAAGATCAGGACGCAAAGGCCCAGTTTGATGCATTTGCCGGCAAGGACGGAAAAATCGTCGATGGCTACGCCGTAAAAAGGTTTTACTACCAGATATCCAAGTGCCATGCCTATCGCAACACAAATGAGTATGATAAATGTCATGCTGTTAAGGCCGCTGCCCTCTGCTTCGCTGCCCGATGCTTTAGCGGTTTCGGCGGAAGATTCTCCCGACACATAGCCCTTTCGGTCAATGCCCGTGATTTTGCGGAAAATCCCGACAGCGATGATGCAGAATATTTGTATGACTATGGTGATAAGGAGCGCGCTAAGGCCTATGGTGCCGAGATTTCTGATGATTTCCTCATTCGAGCCCATGCGCATACCCATAACAAGAATAAGGAAAACGATGGCCAATGTCTGGACTTTTCCGGTCCAGAAGAATTTCTCACGGATATTTCTGCATTTGGCTGCCACGATATAACCAAGAGCAGTCATTATCAGGTAAAGAATCATGTCTGTCATTTTTTAACCTCCATATTACCCTAGCCCAATTCGCGATGCGTAAGCGTCACCCTGTGCCCTTCTTTCTTGAATTTATCGGCAAAGGCGATGGCAAGTGTCACCGAACGGTGCTGACCGCCCGTACAGCCGAAGGCCAGATTGAGGTGGTATTTTCCCTCACGCATATAGCAAGGAATCATGTCGTTGATCATCTGCCCGAGACGTTCGATAAAGACCTGAGTTTCCTCGAATTTGAGCACATAGTCGCGGATCTTTTTGTTGTTGCCCGTCAATTTTTTCAGGCTCGGCACGTAATACGGATTCGGAATGAAACGCACATCGAATACGAAGTCCGCTTCCTGCGGGATCCCATATTTGAAGCCGAACGAGGTGATATTGATGGTGAAAGTATCGGCGCTGCTGGTGCCTTCGATGAATTCCTTGATTTCGGCTTTCAGTCTGTACGCCTTCATCCGGGATGTATCGATAATGATGTCAGCCATTTTGCGCATATCGGCAAGCAGCTCGATTTCTTTCTCGATACCCTTTTTCGGATTGCCGGACTCGGAAAGCGGGTGGCTGCGGCGGGTTTCGTTGAATCTGCGCACCAGCACGTCGGTGGATGCCTCCAGATATATGAGTTTCAGGTCGTTCTCGCTCTTCCGCAGCTGCGTTATGGTCTCGCAGGCGTCGTCAAAAAACTGGCCGCCGCGCACATCGATCACCATTGCCACTTTTTCAAGCTCGGCCGCACCTTCCGAAAGTTCCAGGAAGTTTTTGAAAAGGGCCGGTGGCATATTGTCCACGCAATAATAACCCATATCCTCCAGGCATTTGATTGCCTGTGATTTGCCGGCGCCCGAAAGGCCGGTAACTACTACCACTTTCATTTTTCTTCACTCACCTTTCTGATGTTTACGACCCGCTCCGGCTCCACGCCCGCTTCAAAAAGCCGCTTGATGGCGCCGCCCGCGTCTCCCACGCGCTTTGGCATGTGAGCGTCTGAGCTGACGATGAATTTTACGTCAAACTCTTTGCAAATCTTTATTTCATCCAAAGTCAGATGGCTGTGCCAAGTGCTGACTTCCATGAGCGTGTCCGTCTCCTCGCAGGCGTGGGCAAGCTCTCTCATATCAAAAGGCCCTTTGTCGCCCGGATGTGTCAGGATTTTGATGTCGTTTTCGTGCAGGGCCGCTACGGTCATCTCAGTGTTTTGCACAAGCAGGCGTTTTTTCATGTAGCCGCCCGCCAGGTGATGGTTCACCCAGTTGGAAATGCAATTGCCTTTTGGAATCCCATAATGGTAGCCTGCGATGACAAAATCAAAGTACGAAAATTCGTAAGGCCCGATATCAAGGTGATTGCCCGGCAGGACCAGGTTGGCTTCCACGCCCAGCAGGATCTCGATATCCGGGTACTTTTCGCGGGCCGCCCTCATGTCTTGACGCATGGTCGGGACTGCTTTGCGATCGATGCCATAGGTCAGGTGTCCCGGCCCGTGGTCTGTGATTGCGATCTTCGAGAGGCCCGCGTCAAT
>CAMPBN010000158.1 GCA_946638265.1 uncultured Bacillota bacterium | reverse complement strand
AGATGGCAAGTACGGCCGGGTGCGGCGAAATGCAGCACATATAGCTTTTCCCGGTAGCGAAAGCCATGTGGTTCAGCCTGATCAGGCACGCACAAAGCGCTTTGAAAATAAAGGCACCTGCGCCGAAAATATCGCAAAACAGCCCTTCGCCCGCTCCCGTAGGAATCAGGAATCCTCCCGCATAAAAAAGGCTTATCCCTATCGGGAGCGCCAGTCCGGCTATGAATATCACAGGGATGTTGATAAAAAGTCCCAGGATACTGAAATAGTTGAAATGGTAGGCTATGAGCGGCGCGGTGCCCAGCTGGATTCCCGCAGCAGGCATCAGCACACCTTTCAGACCTTTGGATTCGTCTGCGCAGGACAAACGCCTTACTATAACAGCCATGGTAAAAATCGCCATATATGAAAGCTGAAATCCTGAGCTGAAAAGCGCAAAAGGATTTATCGCAAGGTTTAGGATAGCCGCTGCAAAGCCTGCTGTGAGCATGTCATATCTTTTGTGCAGCAGCTTTGAGGCTATATGCAAAAGTATCATGGTGCAGGCTCTGGCGGCCGAAGGTGAAAAGCCTGCCGCCAGCCCGTACAGCAAGACGAACAAAGCCTTGAAAAGATAAGCTTTTTTTGTTCGTCTTTTTCGAGTGAGGAATTCCGCAAATGCATAGGCAAGGCCTACATGAAGACCGCTTACAGCCAGCACATGGGCTGTTCCGTTTTTGCGGAATTCGTCATACAGGTTCTCAGCTATCCCGGAGGTGTCGCCGAATAGCATGCCACGGGTCAATGAGGCGACCTCAGGGCCCCCGGCTTTTTCGAGGCGCTCGAAAAAGCGCAGCTTTCCCAGGGATATGGCGGAAAGCAGCGGCGCCGGGCGCAGCCCGGCGCCCGGGCCTTCGCTCTTCATAACGCACGCGATCCCCTTGCTCCGCAGATGCTCCCCGTAGTCAAAACACCTGGGATTGCGCGCTCCCTGCGCCGCTTCGGCCTGCCCGTAAAAGCACCCTGTATTCCCCGGCAGCGCCTCCCAATCCTCCGGGGCGCTGCCAAGCTGCATCAGGATTTTCCCCTGCTCCGTGGCCAAAACCAGCTGCAGCCTGTCTTCGTCCTTCTTTGCACACTCGAGTATCAGTCCGCTGTGCCAAGCTTCGCCCTTTGCGGTCAATGCCTCCCGCTGCCCGCAAAGTATTGCCTCCGCCGTCTCAAACCGCAAAGCCCCCGCCAGGAAAAAGAGCGCCATCAGCAAAGCCAGGCTGTTTTTCCTCTTTTTCCAAATATGGAAACCCAAAACAAAAACGGCTCCGGCAAAAGCTGCCGAAGCCAAAATCCCAAAATTATTAAGCTTAAAAAAGTCCGCTGCTGCAATGCCAAAAGCAAATGCAATCCCAATGCCGACTGTAGGTCTTCTCATATTGTGCTGCGCACTTTGCTAGCCCTGGCCGATGACTCTGTGCCCGAGTCCGATGAGTACTTCGTTGAGATACATCATCCCCACGCTCATAAAAATGCATACCGAAATATGCTCGCCTGCCCTGCATACGGCCACCTTGCCGCCACCGTTAAGTCCCACGGCCTTCGAAATAATCTGGCCCTGAGCCTCTCTGGCAGCTCCTGCCACCACTCCGTCCTGATATGGGCATTCCTTTATAATGCCGCTCTTGCGTGCCGCGATAATAGCCCGCTCGATGATAATGTGCGTCTGTGAAACGGCATCGCCTCCCACATCCACAGCAGCACCCATAATGCCCTTTTCTTTGAACTTTTCGATCATTTTCTCCTCATCCTGGCGGGTGGGAGTAATTGCAAGATTTATGGCCGCTCTTGCCGCGTCCAGACTGTCATTCATTTTTCACCTGTAAAAACCTTAAAATTCCTTCTCTCGTAATTATATGGTATTTTCCTCAACTATTCAATACAATCCTCAAATCTATTCCCATTTTTCCCTTCATATGTTATAATCATTGGGTATTGGATTAGCAGATTTCTCCTTTCGGAGATTACAAAGGCAGGTACTTACAATGGATAATGACAAATATACACAGCAGCAGGAAATCGAAGATTTTTTCGCGCAGTTCGACCGGATCAGCGACAGATTTGAATCTTCGGTTTCGGGCAATTCTTTTGAAGCCCCGAGAGCTTCCGAAAAGCCTGAAGAGCCTGAAATGAACGTCAGTGCGTCCAGACGCCAAAGACAGGATGAGGCCAAAAAAAGCAAAACAGGTTTTGACAAAGCGCGTCAAGGGGTTCTTGATTTTGCAGACGGCTTTATCTCCCGCATCAAGGGATTTTTCGCCGGCAAAGAAGATTTGGAAAGTGAGGCATCAGAGGATTCAGGCATGAGCGAAACTACCAAAAAACATTCCGCGCGCAGCAGCAAACGCAAATACAAGTTCAATTGGAAAAGATTCATCAAGACTGCATTTATCGTTTGCGTGGCACTGGGCATCGCAGGATGCGCCTATGCAGGCGTAGTCATTGCAAAATGCACGCCTATAGATCCCGATAACATCTACAGTATGCTTTCCGAAAGTTCCGTTCTCTACGATTCTGACGGAAATGTAATATCCACAGTGGGTATGACAGCTGAAAACCGTACCATCATCGAATACGGCGAGCTGCCTGAAAATCTGGTGAATGCCTTCATTTCCATCGAAGATAAGACATTCTGGGAACACCACGGCTTCAATTTCATCCGAATTTTCGGTGCCATCAGGGATTCCATTTTCTCCGGCGGCCGTATCGGCGGTACTTCCACCATTACGCAGCAGCTGGCCAGAAACGTTTATCTGACGGACACCATGTCCTCAAGATCCCTCACCAGAAAGATCACTGAAGCATACTACTCCGTTCAGCTGGA
>CAMPBN010000157.1 GCA_946638265.1 uncultured Bacillota bacterium | reverse complement strand
ATCCACCAGGACTATTTGGAAATCCTGCCGCCTTTCATGGTAACCCGCGCAGCTATGACCGGTACAGGCCAGCTGCCGAAGTTTGAAGAGGATATGTTCTATGTGCCTCAGAAGGACTTCTTCCTGATTCCGACTGCAGAGGTGCCTGTAACCAACCTGCGCGCACAGGAAATCATGGACGAGTCGGAGCTGCCTGTATATTACACAGCCTACACTCCTTGCTTCAGAGCAGAAGCAGGCTCCGCAGGCCGCGACACCAGAGGACTTATCCGCCAGCACCAGTTCAACAAGGTAGAACTGGTTAAATTCGTAAAACCTGAGGATTCCTACGCAGAGCTGGAGTCCCTGACCAATGATGCGGAAGAAGTGCTGAAACAGCTGGGCATCCCTTACAGAGTAGTAAGACTGTCCACCGGCGACCTGGGCTTCTCCTCCGCCATGACATACGACATCGAAGTTTGGATGCCTTCCTACGGCAGATATGTGGAGATTTCTTCATGCTCCAACTTCGAAGATTATCAGGCAAGACGCGCCAACATCCGTTTCCGCCGCAGCGAAAAGGGCTCCAAGCCTGAATTCGTCCACACACTCAACGGTTCCGGACTGGCTATCGGCCGTACCACTGCGGCAGTTATGGAAAACTTCCAGCAGGCTGACGGTTCCATCGTCATTCCGGAAGTGCTCCGCAAATACATGGGTGGCGTAGAAAAGATTGAAAAATAGTTTATCCCGGAGGAAAAGGTGAGCAAGAAGAACGGAGAAAGCACAAAGGGCCGCATCATTTCGGCCGCATGGAAACTGTTCTACGAACAGGGTTATGAGGACACCACTATCGAAGAAATCATAGAGGAAGCGCAGATTTCGAAGGGGTCTTTTTACCACTATTTTGAAGGTAAGAATGCCCTGCTCAGCTCGCTTTCCTATGTCTTCGACGAGAAATATCAGGAGTTGATGGAGACCATCAACCCGGATATGTCCAGCTTTGACAAGCTGATATACCTGAATCAGGAGCTTTTCTTCATGATTGAGAACAGCATTCCGCTGGACCTTTTGGCAGGCCTTTATTCTTCACAGCTTCTCAACCGTGGGGATAAAAATCTGCTGGATCACAACCGGACATATTACAGGGTGCTGCGTCAGATCATCAAGGAAGGCCAGAAGAGCGGCGAGTTCAGGGCGGATGCTTCCGTCAACGAAATCGTCAAAGACTACGCCATGTGCGAACGCGCCCTGCTCTACGACTGGTGCCTTTGCAACGGCGAATACGGCCTCTGCACCTACGCCAAGAAAATCCTGCCAATGTTCCTGCTGGGGTACATGACGTTCTAGAAAACAATGCGGATATAACGAATAACAAAGAACCTGAGAAATGACCTCAGGTTCTTTTTACATGCTATGGAATGGGTGGGCGCAAGGTTCAGAGGACGGGCTTAGTGGCAGAGTGGAGATATGCTCCTGCTTTTTGGCGTATAGTTTTCATGTCTAGAGGGTAAGCCATAGTTTCGTATGTGATGATGAGATTCTTGCCTTCAAAATAGCCGTTAGCGTTGTATCCGCGCAGTTTTGACATCATTTTGCCGCGATAATCATCGTTGTCAAGAAGCCCAAAGTGCTCCCATATTATTTCGCGGCGTTCACCGAGATCAAGCAGAGTGAAATCCGGGTATATGGTCCCCAGATTCGACAGCCGTAACGGGCGTTCGTACAGATAAGGAATACCCATGCTCGACAGCACATCGGCAATCATGATTTCTGACTTTGATCTCATGCGTTCTCCGCGTTCCGAGAAAAGGAACGGTGAATCGCCTTTGAATCCTTTTGGCTCAAAAGATTGACCCAACCATTCTGCAGCGTATTCTTCATCGGATAATACCGGCATACGCACAAATTCGTGCTTGCCGGTATGCAAAGAGGCAAGCGCTCTTTCCCAAGGCTCCGCAACCTGCAATTCTTTGAGAGTTTTCAAGACATCAATTTCTGTATCTAGCTGTTGCGAAAGCTTTTCATCATATTCTTTTTGCGCAAGGGCAGCTATGAGAGTTACATCGCTTTTGGGAATGTACTTCCCTTTTGAGCTTTCGCGGAGCCAGTATTGAGGCTTGCCGTGGTGATCGTAAACTTTTAGCTTGCCGCTCGGCGCACCCTTAGAACGAAGCTCAGCGTCTTTTTTTAGGCTTTCCAAAAACTTTATTCTTGCAATTAAATCTGTATCTAAAATCATTGCATCTCCTTTGATTCCATTCCCCCCATCGATTAATGCAATTGAAACAGTGAGAGAGAAGTCCTCTGTGTAAAATTTTACCATAATAGCGCGTCCGATGCAACAATATTTTACAGAACTTACACTTTTTTCATATAGATGCATTGGAATCGTGTAGCTTCTGCAGAGCTTTGCACGTAAAAGCAGAGTTTAGGCGGATTTGCGGAAATTCTCTGCCGCTTTTGCCGTTTCCGCCAGGCGGAAAGCTATTTTGTAAGCTGTGCTGGCAGAGAATTTCTTCTTTTCGCCAATTTCTCTGCCCGTTTTTCTGCAAATATACAAAAAAGCCGAAGACTTCATGCGCTGTGGCAGAGAAATCGGCGGTATGCGGAATTTTTCTGCCTTCCAAGCAGAAAAATTCAATAAATGGAGGAATTCTCTGCTATGCCGTGCGCCTGAACAATCTGAACGGAGAGTTGGCAATATTGGGCAGAGAATTCCAACACAAAAGCAGTTTCTCTGCCGCACCGCCGATTTTGGCCGCCGGCCTATATTCAAAACACGCTTTTTAGCAGAGAAACAGGCTGCTTAGGATTTTTCTCTGCGCGTGGTACATCTTTGGCTGCCGGCCGACTTCAAAAACTTGAAAAACATTGTGGTGTATGGTAGAGTATATAAGATATGATTAATTTTATGATGGAGGCTTTG
>CAMPBN010000156.1 GCA_946638265.1 uncultured Bacillota bacterium | reverse complement strand
AGTGGCCGCCTCGGAGATAAAAAAAGAAGAGCCGAAGCAGGCGGTGCAACCGCAGCAGCCTGAAACCGCAAAGGAGCCGGCAGACGAACCTGCATCAAAACCGACAGCAGCAGCTGCTCCCGTAGACAAGGACACAATGGCTCTTGCTTTTGACGAGTGGGCGGCCATCGCTCCGCGACACGAGTTCGGCCCTGAAGAGGAGAGCCTGGAAGGCAGCTCGGGAGGACAGAAATTCCTGGCATTCGTCATCGCGATCGTGGGCATAGCCCTGGTCTTTGAGCTGGTGCTGGCCGGCATCAGATACCTGGCCCCAAACAGCGGCATCGGCCGTCTCATAGATGAAAAGCTGGGCAGCTTTGTTGTGGATTTCCGCGGTGAAGAAGAGCCGGCCGAAGCAGAAGAGCCTGCAGAAGAGGAAGAGCCGGCCATCCCGGAAGGCACACCGTTTGCGCTTTCGGATCTGGTGATGCACGCTCAAAACTTCAACAAAAATATTAAAAACATCAAACCCGATGCAAGCCTGGGATATGATCCGACGGCTACGTATTCACAGGATGCAATAATAAATTCCGTTCCGCTGGAAAACAATATCTGGTACAGAGATTTGGACGGAAATCCGGTCTACATCGACAGATGTATGGCAGACCTTTTGGTAAAATACGACTCTCTGTGGGTGGAATATGCCACGGAGGGAAACACGGAAATCTTCGGCCTGATTCAGCCGGGCAGCAACCTTGAAAAAAGCTGCAAATCCCTGAAGAACCCCGGCAAGCTGGGCAGGACTTTTGAGACGCTGGACATCGGTCAGGTGCGCAAAACCGAAAACGGCTACCTGATCTGGGCCAGAGAGACCGTGAAAAATACCGACAACGGCAAGGAAGAGACCAAAGTCTACAATTGCGTATATTTTGCGGAAGAGACAGACTTTGAACTGAAGCTGGCAGATTGCTACCAGCTGTAAAAGAGATACAACAACCGGAGGATTTAAAGTTGGAAAAAAAGAGAGACAGCAACAAATTCAGAATCATTTTGGCGATAATACTCCTGATCGGAGCTGTATTCTTCGCCCTTATTTCATTCATCACGGATTTCCTGTGGTTCAGAGAGCTGGGATATGTCAGCGTATTCTTCACCAAGCTGTTCGCGCAGCTCAAGATAGGAATTCCTGTTTTCATTGTGATTTTCCTGCTTTCGGCGCTCTATCTGAAGGCGCTCAGGCGCGGGTACAACAAGAAGATCGCTTCTCACGATGCTCCGGACGGAAAAATCGTGAAGGCGACAGGCTGGATTTATTCCGCCATCTTTTCCGCAGTGATCACTGTTCTGGTGGTTTCCTCGCTCTGGTTTAAGATACTGGAATTCATCAACAGCACAAAATTCGGCATCAAGGATCCGCTTTTCGGAAAAGATGTATCCTTCTACATGTTCAAACTGGACTTTGTCAATCAGCTCAACGAGATGGCACTGGTGATCGTGGTGGCATTCGCCGTGATGACGCTCCTCTACTATCTGACACTTCTCGGCACCCGCAAGCCGCAGGTCTTCACTTCCGAAGAAGCAGAGGCTCCAAAGTATGGCGAAGATGTGGACTCCGAGGAATATGACGAGGACGAAAGATTTGACGGCAACGTTTCCTCCTTCAGCGACGCCTTCAAAAAGTTCAACAAAACTGTGGGCATGGGCCGCAAAAAAGCGAAGAAGCAGTTTGACGACAACAACTTCAAGCAGCTTCTCAGCATCGCTTCCAACCAGCTTCTTGCGCTGGGCATCATCTTCTTCCTGATGGTGGCAGTGAACTTCTATCTCAGACAATTCGACCTGCTCTACTCCGGCACGGGCGTGCTTTACGGCGCAGGTTTTACCGATGTAAACGTCACTCTTTGGATGTACCGCATTCTGATGGCTCTGGCTGTAGTCTCTGCCATCGCGCTGATTCCGGGAGTAAAGAAAAAGAGCATCAAAGCTTCCCTGACAGTGCCTGTTATCATGCTGGCAGTGGCACTTCTCGGAACAGGCGCAGCCACATTGGTGCAGAACTTCGTGGTTTCTCCTGACGAAATCAACAAAGAAAGCACCTATCTCGAAAGAAATATTGCTTTCACACAGCATGCATACGGCCTCGACAATGTGGACGTTCGCGACTTTGCAGCCAGCAAATCCCTGACTGCCCAGGATATCGCAAACAACCCTGAGACCATCAACAACATCAGAATCAACGACTTCGAACCGTCCGAGAAATTCTACAACCAGACTCAGTCCATCCGTCAATACTACACATTCAATGACGTAGATGTGGACAGATACATGGTGGACGGTGAATATACACAGGTATTCCTCTCCGCTCGTGAGATTGACGACACCAAGATCAGCAGCGAGTGGCTGAACAAGCACCTGAAATACACTCACGGCTATGGCGCCACACTTTCCAGAGTGGACCAGATCACAGCCTCAGGTCAGCCGGACATGCTCATCCAGAACATTCCGCCTGAATCCGATGTGCCTGAAATCCAGATCGAACGTCCGGAAATTTACTTCGGCGAAATGACAGACCACTACATCCTGGTCAACACCGACGAAAAAGAATTCGACTATCCTGACGGCGCAGGCAACAAATACAGCACTTACGAAGGCAAGGCCGGTATCAAGATGAATTTCTTAAACCGTATCATGTTTGCCGTAAGAGAGCAGTCGTTGAAACTGCTGGTTTCCACCAACATCAACAGCGACTCCCGCATTATCATCAACCGTGGCATAGTGGACAGAGTGGCACGCATCATGCCATATCTTTCCTACGAGCAGGATCCGTACCTCGTTACGGTGGACGGTAAGCTCTACTGGATCATCGACGCATATACCACCAGCTCCAACTACCCTTATTCTGAGCCGTATGCGGCAGATTCCACGGTCAACTAC
>CAMPBN010000155.1 GCA_946638265.1 uncultured Bacillota bacterium | reverse complement strand
AAATCGGGAAGATTAGGAGGAACCGGGCATGAATAAAAGTGTCGGCATTATTTTGGCTGTCGTGATTTTAATTTTGGCAGGAGTGACTGTTTTTGCAGCGAGGACATATCAGGGTGAACTAGCCGATGTACCTGAAGGGCAGATCGTGCTGGCAACGGACGGAGCAGAGGAAATAATAAGATTTTCTGATATGAAGCTTTCCGACATGAGCGGCGATATAAAAAACGGCAAAGGCGAGACCAAGCATATAGAGGGCAAAGGCGTGCTGATCGCGGATGTTGTCGGGAAAACCGATTTTAGCGAGGCTGTAGTAATCGCGGACGATGCCTACCGTGCCGTGGTCACTCCGGAGGATTTGGAAAATGCGTGGATGCTCGTAAATGAAGAGGGTGCACGGCTGGTGGTTTTCGGAGACGATAATGCCAAGCGCGATGTTAAAAATGTGGTAAGGATAGAAGTAAAATGAAGGATTGCTCAGCTATCATACTGGCCGGTGGAAAAAGCAGCCGCATGGGCCAAAAGAAGGCTACGCTTACTCTGAGGGGGAAGACATTCCTGGAGATCATTATCGGAAAGCTGAGAAATATCGGTATCACAGATATCGTTTTGTCGGGCTTTGAGCCTTCGGATCCGGATGTAAAATACGCAAAAGACATATACCAAAACAAAGGCCCGCTGGCAGGAGTCCATGCGGGTCTGAAAGCCGTGCAGGGAGATTTTACGCTGGTATTGGCGGAGGATGCACCGCTGGTTCCGGAGGATTTTTTGAAGAAGCTGATCGAAAGCCACATGAATGGTGACAAGCCCGTTACTGTGGCTGTTTGCGGCAGCAGACTCCAGCCGCTGGTGGCCGTCTATGATTGCGACCTGGCCGGGCGGTGCGATGAATTGCTGCAGGGAGGCGGCGGTACTTTGAAAGACCTGATCCGCGAGGCAGGATGTACAAAACTGGCTTTTGAAGGAGAAGAAATGCTGATAAGAGGCTGCAATACGCAGGAGGAATATGAGGCTGTGAGAAAACTGGCAAATACCGAAACCGTGGAATTTACGCGGAAGAACAGAGACGGCTCGCATGAGCAGTCGGAAAACTGCCTGCTGCGGGAATTCGAACTTGATATATATGTGGACGGAGCTTTTTTCAGCCATGTGGTTTGCACGGACGAATATCTGAAAGAGATGGTGTACGGCAGGCTGTGTACGGAAGGAATCATAAGGACAGCGGCGGATGTGCGCGAACTTTTGATGTCTGAGGATGGCAGGCGGGCAGAGGTGTCGCTTTGTAGGGAAAAAGCTGCGGCATTTGAGAAAGAGACTGCACGCGTACCGGATTTTGCCAGAGTGTTTGCATTGGCGGACGCTTTTGGCGAGGATGACGGGCTCCACAAGATGACGGGAGCGGCACACAGGTGCATCCTTTCTTATCGCGTGCAGGGCGGCGAAGAATATTTTTCCTGCGAAGACATAGGCAGGTTTAATGCCATCGACAAGGCAGAGGGCTATGTACTTTTAAATGGTATAGCTCCTGAGAATTGCATGCTTTTTACGTCCGGGAGAATATTCGCAGAGACGGTAAAAAAGGCTGCAAATGCAGGCATTCCCGTGCTGGTGTCCAAGTCGGTGCCCACTGCGGATGCGGTGGATGCAGCCAAGGCGGCGGGCATTTGCCTGATGGGCAGAGCGTGGAAGGACAGCTGCGAAGTCTATGCGTAAAGCTATGGGCGCGCAATCAGATTACCATGCATTTTCGGATTTTTTGCGCTTTACATTGGTGGGCGCGGGTGTTATATTATTAGTCGTGGACGGTATTCCTTTGGAAACTTTACCATTGATTAATCAAAAATCAATATATTTGCTAAAATTTCGTGCGTGCATCCCGCGCTTTGGGAGCAGGACACTTTGGCGGCAGTGCTTTTGTGCTGCGGGCCGGAACTTTGGCATGGTAATACTTCCGAATACCTCCATCCGGGCGCTTTTGTCGGCGCTGCGGATGTTTTTAATTTCTTGGAGGTTTTTATGGAAAAAATGACAAAAGAACAAAAAGACCGCCAGATCAGAAAAGAAGCGGGAGCTACACTCATCCTGTTCTTTATCTGCATGTTCTGGCACATTGGCTTCGGCTGGGGGCTGTCAGGCTCATGCGATGTTACTATCGCAAAGCTGCCGCTGTGGTGGTGGATCAGCACGCCGGGCGTATTCGTTGTAGGCCTTGTGGGCGTTCTCGTGCTGCTGAAGTTCGTTTTCAAGAATTTCAGCCTGGACGATGACGAAAACGGAGAGGAGGCAAATCATGCAAACTAAGCAGTATGTGATCCTTGCCATTCTCGTGGCTTACATGGTTTTCAATGTCCTGATGGGCATATACATGAGCAGACGTAATTCCGGAAAGAATGCCGGTGCAGGCTTCTTTTCCAACTATTTTATCGGAAACCGCACAATGGGCGGATTGGTGCTGGCCATGACTCTGGTGGCCACTTATACCAGCGCAAGCTCATTCCTGGGAGGACCGGGACTGGCCGCTTCGTGGGGGCTGACTCAGTCCTGGGTGGCTGTAATCCAGATTGGTACGGCTTTCCTGACACTGGGCGTGCTGGGCAAAAAGCTGGGAATCATCTCCCGCCGCATCAACGCTGTGACCATTTCCGACTATCTGAAGGCAAGATATGAGTCGCCTGCAGTGGTTATCGTATGCAGCCTGGCTCTGGTGACTTTCTTTATCACACAGATGATCGCGCAGTTTATGGGCGGCGCAGCTTTGCTGCAGACTGTGACCGGGCTGCCTTACTGGGCAGGACTGGCGCTGTTCGCTCTGGCTGTAGTGCTATATACGGCGGTGGGCGGCTTCACTGCGGTAGTTATCACAGATACTATTCAGGGTATCGTGATGACTATCGGTACATTCCTGCTGATGTTCTTCGTATTCCACGCAGGCGGTG
>CAMPBN010000154.1 GCA_946638265.1 uncultured Bacillota bacterium | reverse complement strand
CACCGCACGGACGCCTGATGTAAATCCTCCGCCAGTTCCGAAGAATATCGGCATGTCAGCAGCACTCAATATGGCCTTCACAATCCTCGGCTGCGGTGTAAAAGGATAGACTGAGATCACCGCATCCGCATTGATATTGGCAATAGTGGCCACATCCGTCGAAAATGCGATGGATTTCAGCGTCCTGCCGAAAATATTAATGCCCGCACATTTTTCAATAGCTTCAGGCACATGTATCATGTGACTTCTAAGTTTTCCTGTATACGTATACATCTCTTTCTTCATAATATACCCTCTCTATTATTCCCTAAAGGACATCAATATGGCAACAGCCATCACCGCGCAGCCGGCATATTCCACGACTATCATCCTCTCTCCGAGGAATATCATTCCCGCCAGCAGCGAAAACAAAGTCTCGGAAGAAAGCAAAAGCGAAGCCTTGGCCGCTCCCGTATATATCTGCCCTATCATCTGCAATGTAAATCCTACCGCGCAGGACACGATGCCCGTCACCAGTATCGGCACGGCGCTATATACGCAATGCTCCCATGTTATCTGCCCCGGCTCAAAGATTAAAGCACCTGCAAACGAAAAAAGCCCGCAAAGCGTAAATTGTATCATTGACATCTTGACCTTGTCCACCTTAGCCGCAAAGGTCTCTATCATGTGAATGTCTATCGAATAGGTCACTGCAGCGCAAAGGCAGATCATATCGCCTATATTCACCTTTTCGATACCGCCGTGCATTGTGATGAGATAAAGGCCTGCCATGGCCATAACCACGGCTGTCCACATCTTTGCGGAAACGCGCCTTCCCAGCGGGATTCCGAAAAGCGGCACCAAAAATATATAAAATGCAGTGACAAAAGCGCATTTTCCAACGCTGGTATAAAGCAATCCGTATTGCTGCAAAAGTATTGTGATCCAGATTACGGGTGCGCATATGACAGCAGCGCGAAAGCACGCCCTGTATTCGCCACGGATGTCAAACTCCGGATTTTTCGCAAGCTTTCTTCTGTCCAGTATCAGGACCAGCGGCAGCATGGATACTCCGCCCAGCGTCAGCCTCACTGCCGAAAATGACAATGGGCCCATGACTTCCATACCCGTGGCCTGCCCCACCAGGCAAAATCCCCAGATGAAGGCAGTCAAAAGCAGAATAATACTGCCCTTGGCATCGTCATTTCTCAAAATTTTCCCGGTGCGTTCGTTCATCATGAGAAAAGGTGGAGTTCCAGCTCGTCAGCCAGATATTTTAACATGACTTTCCCTGCTATGCTGTTGCCCTTTGCGTCCAGGGAAGGCCCGTAAATACCGATGCCCAGCTCCTTGTCGACCACGGACAAAAGTCCGCCGCCCACGCCGCTCTTTGTAGGGATACCTACTTCCACGGCAAACTCGCCGCTTCCGTCGTACATGCCGCAAGTCATCATGATGGTCTTGACGATCCTGCAGGTCTCCGCCGAAATCAGCCTCTCTCCCGTCTTCGGCGAAACTCCGCCCATGGCAAAGAGAAGCGCCAGATTGGCCAGGCTGCGTGATGTCACGGAAAGCGAACACATGCGTGTATAAAGCACCATACTGTCGTCTACGTCAGTCTTGATGATGTCTTTGCTCTGAAGCAGATAGGCAATGGCTCTGTTTCTTGAGGAATGGGACATTTCGGACGCATAGGTGGCATCGTCGATGGTAATTTCCATATCGTCACAAAATCTCTTTGTGTAAAGCAGCATGTCCGAGAAAGAAGCCTTCGGAATGATCAGGCTTTCCACGGCAATGGCGCCGCTGTTGATCATAGGATTGTAAGGCTTGTTGCTGTTGAGGTCCAGCTCCACCATAGAGTTGAAAGCTTCACCGGAAGGCTCCATGCCCACCGTCGAGAACACTTCTTCCCTGCCGCAAAGCTCCAGCGCCACGGCCAGCGATATGGTCTTTGAAATACTCTGGATAGTGAACCTGGTGTCACAATCTCCCACGCTGTAAACATCCCCGTCTTTGGTGACGATGGTAATGCCGAGAAGGTTCGGATCCACCAGTCCCAGCTGCGGTATGTAAGTAGCCACATGGCCGTCCGGGATCACCTTCCTGCCCTCTTCCAGGGCTTTCTCAAGTACTTTTTTGATTTCTTTCTCGCTAAGTTTCTTCATAATATTTCTCCGTCATTTTCCAAAAATGTACGCTTGACTATATTTTACATTGGCAAAGTCCACTTTTCAACAATTTAACCCGCAAAAGCGTTGTACTTCTTTTGTATTTAACATTCACGGTAACGCCACGCAAACACATGCACTGCGACACGCTAAAACCCTGCGTGTTTGTCCACTACTCCGGTTACGGCACGCCTGAGTTTGTCATACATGGCACGTTCCGCCGGACTCAAAAGCTCCCTGCCCGAGCCTCCCGGTCTGTTTTCGAAGTCTTCGATGACAATACGCAAAATCCTGTCGCCGCAAGCGATCAGAACATCCTCATCTTTGGTGGTGGCCCGCCGCGCCAGTTCCATTATCTTCTCTTTGGCCTCATCGGTGCAGTAATAATCCAGAATCGTGAGAGTCAGCCCCACATTCATCTTGGCATCGCCGCTTTCAAAATTCTTTCGCAGGCGTCGATATATGCAATCGCGCATTTTTTGAGCGTCGGACCCGTCCTTTTTCATCTCGCGCTGCATCAGTTCCAGCGTAACAGCCCCGGCCGTGCAGATCACCATAGCTATCAGAGCCGGCACCCATATGATATTTATCTCGCCTCCGCGATTTTTTCCCAGAAACAAAACCGCAATCGCCAAAAATGCCGCCGCAGCCGCTATCAGAGCGTGTTTCAGCCTTTTGCGCGTGGCAAAAATTTTTCTGATATCCATGACTTTTCTCCTGTCTTATCTACTCAGAATTTTACCCCACTCGCCTCTTCAAAGTCAACAATTCTGCTTATTTTGACTTTTGGGTCATTTTCCTTTT
>CAMPBN010000153.1 GCA_946638265.1 uncultured Bacillota bacterium | reverse complement strand
CCTTCTCTGTGTGCCTTGGCATGTACCGGATTCAGCACATACATTTCATTGAACTGCTTTGCGCCTTCGCTGCCGTACTTGAGCATAGTGCCCATGGCGGTGTCGCCGTCTATGTTGGCGTTTTCTCTCTTGATGTCGTTATCTTTGGCTGCCTTGAATGTAAGATCTTCATATATCTTCATCAGGCGGGTATTCATTTCTCTTACTCTGGTACGCTCCGCACGATAAAGAATGTATTCCTTGGCTGTGCGCGCATGTCCGTTTTCGATAAGAATCTTTTCTACCGCGTCCTGAATCTGTTCTACTGTAGGAGTGTCATTGTGACAGACCTCTACCAGATAGATTTCAACCTGACGTGCCAGGAACTTGGCCATGTCACGATCGTTACCACCCAGCACCTGGGCTGCCTTGAATATGGCATCTGCAATTTTGTCTACATTAAAGTAAGCTTCTCTGCCATCACGCTTGATTATCTTTCTGATAGAATCCATAATTCACTCTCCTTAAATATCCGTGCCCTCCCGCGGCACTACATATTGTGCGTCTTTCAAAAGACATATACTATATTACAACAAAATATAGATTATCAAAAGAGAAAAGGAATTTGTCAGACTTATTTTTTTTGAGCATTTTTTACTTGACATCCTCATGCGTTGAAAACAAAACCGTTATATTTTTACTTAACAGTTTCGGAAGTTTTCCGGATATCTTTTTGGGCGTTTCCGAACGCAAAATTGTGATTTTGTTCTAAAATCCGTGCACAAGTTTGTGCGCGCGCTTTCCATAAATACATATTATGTAAACTGCATACGGCGCCGAGAAGTTCGGATACCGGAGCGTGTGCTGGCCAAAGTGGTGGCAATGTCCGGCGAGGCGAACAGGAGTTTTGGCAGCGCACCGGCGCATCGGCGTGCTGTTTGAGGGGTTTACCAGTAGGCGAAAAACCCCGAGTTGAGCGCGCCTTCCAAAACTTGAGAGGTGAGCCGTGACAGTGCCCCACTGAAGGGGAAAGCCACGCGGGAGGTATCTGACTTGAGGCGCCATGTACAGTTTACAAATTTATACGATGTGGTATAATAGGTTGCTGTGAAAATTAAACAGAAAAAGAAAGGAAGCTTACATGCGAAACATTATATATATAAAAGGAAGACTTTTGAAAGCAGCAGCGATTTTAATGGCTGCAATTTTGATGTTTACATCACTTGTCGGCTGCGGCGACGATATCATCAGCAGCGACAAAGTGGACACTGAAATATTCCAGGCGCTGTATGCCGCCAACCAGGCCATGGTATCTTCTGCCAACAGCAGCGTCAACATCGCCTACTATCTGGAAAGCTGGGCCAGAGGAAATGACAAGTTTAAGGTTTCACACGACAAATATGACAACATCATCGTTTCCACCACTGCCACTCCGGGCTACGAAGATGCGGATTCCACGATTCTCCACTGCACGCTGGAGTCTGATGCTCCCGAACGCACATCGCTGGCCATAACAGCCATAATGTATCTGATGGAGTACAGCACAAATCACGGATTTATCCGCGCCATCTTTGCAGAACCGTCCTGCGGGATAGAAACGGTGAAGGAAAATTATCTCAGAGCCGACAATTTCATTTCGTTTGACTGGTCCAAGAATAACAATATAATGATCGGCTCTGCCGGCAAAAATTGCTTCCATGTTCAAAAGGAAATTACCTACGAAGCGCCATCCTTCCCGGATGCGTACAGGATCACCATTATGGGGCTGGAGCCTACGATGGCCGCCAAAACCAACCAGATCAATGCAGTAAAGACCATCGGAAAGCTTTTGGCAGAGCTGAAGAGTTCCGGCACTCTGATTGAGATTGCCGAATTTAACAGCGGCTATATGAATAATGAAGGGCTATTTGTGGCAGACGAATTTGCATCAGACGACTACCCTCTCGGAGCCAGCGCGCTGGTACTGGTTAACGACAACGATGTCAGCAAGCTGACTAAGAAAATAGAAAAATCCCGCGACAAGATGCTGGAAAAATACGAAGAGACCGATCCGAACATGTTCTATGAAATCACGCCTCTTGAGGAAACATCCGGCATCACTCAGGTGCTCTCTCCGGATGATACCAGCACGTTGCTGAGCTTCATATATACCTGCCCTTGCGGGACTTATGAAAAAGATGATGAAGGCGAAGTTACTTCCCTTACCAACATCCTCAGCTGCAACACACAGGGCGGCAAGATGTGCTTTAACCTTTGTGCCATCGCTCAGGAAGAAAGCAAACTCTCGTCACTCAACCACCTCTTCCTGACTCTCAGCGGTCTTTACGAGCTGGAATGCACCATGGAAGAAGATTCACCTGTCTGGCCGATGCTTCTCGATCCCGAAACTATCGATGAGAACGATTATGCCGCTTATGAAGCGCTGACACCGCTTATGAGAAAGCTCGCCGAGATTTCCACAGAGGTATACGAAAAAGACACATCCTACGGCTTTGGCTTTGATAATACGTCCACAGCCAAGCTGCTGAAACGTCTGCCGGACGCAAATGTTGCCACATACGGGCTGACAGAAAAGAATATCGAGCGTCAGCTGGAAACAGTGCTCACATTCCTTGAACGCATCAATACAAAATAAAAAGCTGCCCGGCATACGCCCGGCAGGATAAAGTCAAAAAACAGGCGGCCAATCAAGGCCGCCATTTTTATCGGTTTCCTTCTTTTCTCTTAAGAGATTTCTGCACCAGCGCAGTGAGCGCAAAGAGTGCAATCGCATTCGGAATAACCATCAGATTATTAAACATATCTGCCAGTTCCCAAACCAGATCGTTGGATGCGACTGTGCCAAGGAAAATGAACACCAGCGCGATGAGTTCGTATACTTTGGTCCCTTTCTTTCCAAACATATACTCTACATTGATCTTTCCGAAAAGATTCCACGAAAGCACTGTGGAAAATGCAAAGAAGAAAAGCGTAACAGCTACAAAGACTGCTCCGAAGCTGTGTCCGAATACTGTTCCGAAGGCT
>CAMPBN010000152.1 GCA_946638265.1 uncultured Bacillota bacterium | reverse complement strand
GTGTTGAAGAGATCGTAGCCAAGGACCAAAAGAAAAAAGCTAAAAAAGCAGCAGCTCAGGCCCGCCAGGAGGCAAAGGAAAAGGCTGAAAGAGAAAAGTATGCGGCGGAAGAAGAAATCCGCAGTGATGTAAAACATGTCAAAGGCCCTCGTCCGATTTCGGCAAGCGCTTACATGCAAGGCAAGAAAAACTAGAAGAAGGCGGGGTGTAATTGAACACCCCATTTTGCTTTCGGGGGATGTTGCAAATAGCGGGAGCATACCCCATACATGTATTTACCGCGAAACAGGCAAACGGAGGAATGGAGTATAAAGATGAAGAAAGTCAGAATAAATTCTTATGCAAAAATCAATCTGAGCCTGGATGTTAAAGGGCAGCGCAGCGACGGCTACCACGAAGTGGAGACCTTCATGCAGCAAATCGACTTTTGCGATGAAGTACTGGTGCGCTGGTACTCTTTCGATGACAGACAAAAGGAATTGAAGGGCAAGGACATTTCAGAGGAAATAGCCGTTGAAGTGTCCACGAACAAGCCGTATCTCCCGAAGGATGAGCGGAATCTGGCTTACAGAGCGGCCCGGCTTATGGCAGAAAAATTCAGCGAAGGACACCTGGGGGGAAAGATTCGGATTGATATCAAGAAACGAATTCCTGTTGCTGCAGGTCTTGCCGGAGGCAGTGCCAACGCAGCATCTGTAATATTAGCACTGAACAAGCTTTGGGGGCTGAGGCTCTCTGTAGCCAAGATGATGAATCTGGGGCTGGAGCTGGGGGCGGATGTACCGTTTTGCATAATGGGACAGGCCCGCGCCAATCTTTGCCTGGGAGGTAAGATCAACAAAGACCCGATGGCAGCCAACGCGGCTGTCGGCAAGGGAATCGGAGCAGATCTTGCCCCTGCCAAATCCGTTCGCGGCTATGTTTTGCTGGCCAAACCGCCAATCAGTATTTCCACGAAAGAGGTTTATCAGAACATCGATGCGGAAATCGAAAAAGCGGCGGAGAACGGAAAGAAGATCCATCATGCGGATGCAGAGCTGATCGCAGCCGCCATCAAGGAAGGTAATTACGGCGATCTGTCAGTGGAAATGGGTAATATTCTGGAACTTTATACGCTCAAGCGCTATCCGGAAGTGGCAATCCTTCGTAACGAAATGGCCAATTGCTACAATCCGATCAAGGTAATGATGAGCGGCAGCGGCCCTACCCTTTTCGCACTTTACACAGACTACCACATAGCTTATAACGCCTGGGAGAAGGTAGAGGCGAAAAATCCGGCTACGTATCTGGTAGAAACGATTTAGCGGCAGTGCAGACAAGCAGGTAGATAGTAAAACAGGAATGTAAGTAGAAAACGTAATAGCAGTAGGGCCCCTTTTACTGAGGGCAGAGGTGAAAACATGAAAACATTGGAAATCGAAAGACACAAATCGCTCAGCACGATGGTGTTTGAGCAGCTGAAGCAGCAGATTTTGGCCGGCAGCATCAGCCCGGGCACCAGACTGATGGAAGTGGAGCTTTCCGAAAAGCTGGAAGTGAGCCGCACGCCTATCAGAGAAGCCATCCGGCTCTTGGAAAGGGAAGGATTGGTTGAAGTTATTCCGAGACACGGAGCTTATACTTCGGCAGTTTCCGCGGAAGAAATCATCGGTATCATGGAAGTGCGCAGATACATGGATTCGCTGGCAGCGAGTCTGGCTGCCGAAAGAGGTACGGAGGAAGATATCGAAAAGATCGCAGAGGCAGCAGATGCATATCGCGAGGAAGCGGAAAAAATCGATTTTGACCCTAACACTCTGATCAGGATGGACGAGAGCTTCCACGAATCCATTGCGTCGGCAGCGCACAACAAGGCACTTCTCAATATGGTGACGGAGTTGCAGGAACTGGTTATCCGCTTCAGATATATCTATTACAGCAACCCTGACATTATGGCCGGCATGCTTTCCGAGCACGCAGAGATTTTGGATGCCATCCGCTCGGGTAATGCCAAGAAGGCAGGAAAAGTGGCGGGCGAACATATTGACGGCCTGATGAATTTCATCAATGCCAAGGACCGGGGAGAAAGTTAATGAGTAATGCTCTTATAGCAATTGACAAAAGTAAATCATTCAGAATTTATCTGGCGGTCACCACGGAGATGGTGGAAAAGGCGCGCCGGATTCATAACACTACACCGCTGGCGACGGCCGGGCTGGGCAGAGTGCTTACGGCAGCAGGTCTGATGGGCATCATGATGAAAGGCCAGAGAGACAAACTGACCGTGCAATTCAAGGGGGAAGGCCCGGCCAGACAGATTTTGGCTACAGCCGATGCCGCAGGACACGTAAAGGGCTATATCGCAAATCCGGATGTGGACCTGCCGCTCAAATCTAACGGAAAGCTGGATGTGGGCGGTTCCCTAGGCGAAGGCACGCTGACGGTAATAAAGGATCTCGGGCTGAAGGACCCTTATGTGGGCAGCATCGCCCTTGTGAGCGGCGAAATTGCAGAGGACCTGACAGCATACTATTATATATCCGAGCAGCAGAACAGCTCTGTGGCACTGGGAGTCAAGGTGGATAGAGACTATTCCGTGATGCACGCGGGCGGCATGATCATCCAGATGCTGCCGGATGCTGAAGAGGAAAGCATTTCTGCACTTGAAGAGATGCTGAAAGACCTGCCGCCGATGACCACGCTCATAGAAGATGTGGCCGGCAGATCCGCGGGACTCAGCGAGTCGGGCATGCTGGAAAAACTCCTTGCGGAGATTTTTGACCGTCTGCCTGAAAATTATCGTGCTGAAAAGCTCGAGGAGAGAGAAATAAAGTGGGAATGCGATTGTTCCCACGAAAGATTGGAAAAAGCCCTCATCACTATCGGCAAAGATGACATGAGGGAAATAATCGAAGAAGACGGACAGGCGGAGCTGGTTTGTCAGTTCTGCACCAAGAAATACTTCTTCACAAAAGAGCAGCTGGAAGAGCTGTACAAACAAATGTAATTCGGAGGCTTTAAAAATGAAAAGGATTGGCATAATATTCGGCAGCAGATCCACGGAATATGAGATTTCGCTCATGTCTGCGG
>CAMPBN010000151.1 GCA_946638265.1 uncultured Bacillota bacterium | reverse complement strand
GATACAGATGATAATCTCCGCGTGGTCCTTCAGCTTCTGGAGAAGCTTGATCTTTGCGTTTTCGTCAAATCCCGGCAAAACTCTCATCGCATGCTTGTCGTGAACCAGTTTGCCTCCAAACTCCAGGTAAAGCCTTTCGCCATTGCCTGCGTTGATTCTTTCCCTGATGAAACGGGACTGCTCTTCAATGTACTTTTCTGCGGAAAAACCGATTTTGGTCGCCACTTTAATCACCTCGCATTAATATTAACTTTTGAAAAAATAAAAAAACAACTTAAACATATTAACAAAAAACGGCAAAATATTCAATAGAGATTTCGCCGTTTATTTGCTTTATTTTGTTTTAATAGCCCAGAAGTTCCAAAGCCTTGTTTTTCTGGTGGTCTGTGTCGCTCTGGCCCAGAGCGTAACGAATCGCTTCGATATCGATGGCATTCTGTGTGGAAAGATCCAGCACCGCATAGGCATAGAGCCCGTTTTCAGTCTGGAATTTCTTAATCGCCGCAACAGTCTGCGCGTCCATCCTGCCCGTCTTAGGCACGTTGTATCCCAGCAGGTTCAGCCTCTGCTGAGCTGCCAGCACGCTGATGTTGTAATCTCCGCTCTTCGGCTTGGATGTGCCGTCGAAAGTGACAAAATTCTCGTATTCTGCACGGGCTGCCTTCGCTTCCTCTTCAGTCAGCGCGGAGTTGCGCACCACATAGTCCGGAGTGATGCCCTTGCCTGCAAAATTCTTCTTGCTCGGCGTCAGGAAATATCCTTCGGAAATCTTGAAGCTGTGGCCGTCAGCCAGATTTTTCATTGACTGATAATAACCCTTGCCGTAAGTGGTAGTGCCCACAAGCTTGATACCGTGTTCCTGGAGCGCTGCCGCCATCAGTTCCGCAGAGCTGGCAGTATCGCCATTTACCAGTACCACCATCGGGTAATCGATCTCCCAACCGTTATTGGCTTCGTAGGAAGCGAAAATCTCACCCTGTCTTTCGTAGTGGTCGATGTATCCGCCTTCCACCAGGAAATCGGTTGCACGCTCAGCCTGATTGATGTATCCGCCTCCGTTGTTGCGAAGGTCCAGGATCACTTTCGGCGCTGCCGCACCCGGCTCTTTTCTCTGCTCCTCGATTCTCTGAAGTGCATTGAAAAGCTCCTTGGATGTATCTGAGTCAAACGAAGAAATGCGGATCTGAGTCAGCCCCGGATATTCCTCGAATGTATATGTGTACACCGTCTGCTCGCTGAGGATGGCGCGAGTGATTTTGAAAGTCAGCTCCTGGTTTCCGCGGAGAATGGTCATTTCCACCGTTGTTCCGGCATCGCCGCGAAGCTTTCCGGAAGCTGCCGATGATGTCTGCCCGGCCATATCCGTACCTGCGATATTCTTAAATTTGTCCCCCTTTTGCAATCCTGCCTTTTCTGCAGGGCTGCCGGAAGTCACCGAAGAAATGGTTGGATAATCTTTGCCCGTGGTAATTACCACACCGACTCCGCCATAGGTGCCGTCCACATACTTTTGAAAATCTTCTTTTTCCTCTACAGTCTGGAAGTACTCGGAGAACTGGTCTTCGAGCGCGTCAGTGGCGCCCTTGAATGCTCCGTTCAGAAGCAGATTCAGGTCTACCTCGTCCTTGTAGCTGACGTCTATATAACTCAGGTAGGCCAGCAGGATATTCAGCCGCCTTACCATCAATTCTTCCTTTTGCTCATCCGTCATGTCCGCAGTGGAGGATTTTACCGTCTCCTTCGTTGCTCCAAATGCCGCCGGCATGAAGAACATGAAGGAAAATGTGGTAATCACCATCGCCAGACACAAAATGGCTGCAATTGCCTTGATTGTACTCTTTTTCATTGTCATTTGCCTCCCTTTTATCTCTAATCCTAACTTAGCTTTGGCTTTTTCAGCTCAGAAGCGTTTTTGGCAAACTGCAAAACAATGCGGTTGTCGATATTCAAAAAACCTTTGAGCGCTATTTTGTAATCTACAAAAACCGAACCCAAACCCTCTTCATTGAGATTTTGCTCGTACACATTGGTCTTAACATCCATCTCAAGCGGCCCGAACGGCGTCTGATACATGCCGGAAAACTGCCCGTCAGGAGCGAACTCGATTACGGTGTATCGCGGCTCATCGGCGGTCGACCTCTTCATCTTCAAAAGTTTATCCGAATACTTGAGCGTAGTCTTGTAACTCGGATCCCCTGAAATCAGAGTTTCTTCATATATGGCGTAGAAAAAGCCGTTCCGGTGATAAAGTTTGCCTTCGGTGATGAAATCCATCTCTTCGGAATCACCGTTTTCCCCAGTTTGCGTACCTGTTATTCTTATCACTATATCTTTTGGTTCCATAATCCACAATCCTTTCGATAAGTTCCGGATAAGGCACTCCTGCCTCCGCCCAAAGCAGCGAAAACATTGAAAACGCCGTGAATCCCGGAATTGTATTAATCTCGTTTAAATAAATCTTTCCATCCCTTTTGTCCAGCAGGAAGTCCACTCTGGCCAGGCCCGAGCAGTCTGTGGCAATATACGCCTTTTTCGCATATTCCTGCACCTGCTTTTTCTGCTCTTCCGTGACATTGGCCGGAATGCAGAGTTTGGTCTCGCCACCATCAAAATATTTGGCGTGGTAGCTGTAAAATTCATCCGACGGCAAAATCTCGCCAATCGCGGAAACTTCCGGATAATCGTTTCCGATCACTCCGATTTCTATTTCTCTGGCTTCGAGGCCTTCCTCCACGACGATGCGTCTGTCATAAAGGGCCGCTTCTTCGAGTGCCGCAGCCAGTTCGCTCCTTTCGTGCACCTTGCTGATGCCCACGGAAGAACCCATGTTGGCCGGCTTTACGAAGCACGGGAATCCCAGTTCCTTCTCGATGCGGTCCATGGTTTTTTCGGGCTCATCATGAAACTGCGCGCTGATGAACGACACATGCTTGCAGATTGGAATGCCTGCGCATTTGAAAATGTCTCTGGCAATGCTCTTGTCCATGGTGGCTGAAGAGCCGGCCACGCCACATCCCGCATAAGGGATATCCAGCATTTCAAAGAGTCCCTGAATGGTGCCGTCTTCGCCGTTTAGGCCGTGTAGCACCGGGAATGCAAAATCGCACAGCTTTGGCAGGTCGCTGACCGGAAGAGGCTTTGAATTTTCCACCCAGGTA
>CAMPBN010000150.1 GCA_946638265.1 uncultured Bacillota bacterium | reverse complement strand
GGTTCCACTGGCGGGTATAAGGCGCGTCCGTACGCAGCTCCGGCACCTTGCAGGTTTCAATGGCGCCTTCGTCAGCGCACTTAGCCACTTCCGGATTCATCGGCATGTTGACTACGGTCTTTACATCCAGACCCTGAGCCACCTGCTCTGTCTTGCCTTCACCGAAAAGATAATATTTTTTGCCGCAATCAGGGCACATAAAATACGAGAAGTTTTCAACGATGCCCAGGATAGGCACATCCATCATGTCAGCCATTCTTACTGCTTTTTCCACGACCATGCCCACCAGCTCCTGCGGTGATGTCACGATTACGATGCCGTCAATAGGAATAGACTGGAAAACAGTCAGCGGCACATCGCCTGTTCCCGGCGGCATGTCGATGAACATGTACTCTTCATTTTCCCAAATAACGTCTGTCCAGAACTGCTTTACCACACCCGCAATAACAGGACCTCTCCAGATTACAGGGTCCTGCGGATTTTCAAGCAGCAGGTTGATGGACATAATATCCACGCCGCCCTTGGAATTGGCCGGCAGAATGCCTGCTTCGGTCTGGTATGTATTGCCTGTTACGCCAAAAGCCTTGGCGATGGACGGGCCTGTGATGTCCGCATCCAAAATGGCCGTCTTGTGGCCGCGATTGTTCATGGCGCATGCCAGCAGGGATGTAACCATGGATTTTCCCACGCCGCCCTTGCCGGACACTATGCCGATAACTTTCTTGACCCTGCTCCCTGCTCCGAGAGACTCTTTCCTGATACCGCAATCTGCCTTGTCGCAGCTGCCGCAGTTGTGTGAACAACTTTCGCTCATTTCGAAACCTCCTCGTTATAAATCCAAAATCGAAAATTCTAATTAAAATCGAATTCAAAAGCTGAAATTCTAATTTAATTCAAATCAAACCCGAAATTCTAATTAAATTCGAAATCCAAAAGCCGAAATTCTATTTTAATTCAAATCAAACCCAAAATTCTAATTTAATTCGAAATCCAAAAGCTGAAATTCTAATTAAAATCGGAAAATTTCAGTTTCGATATGAAGGAGCCGGTGTTTGCCGACTCCCTCTTACTCTTACTCTACTTGTTTTCTTTGCTTGGCCCTGCAGCTGCCAGCGCTTCTTTTTCCAGCTCTTCATCACTGATGGAAATCGGTGCCAGCACATCCAGCGCCTCCTCCTGTTTGTCCGCCGGCACATAAATGTCGATCGGATAGGCAGAATTGGAGCCCATGGCTATTTCTATGAAATTGCTGGCGCCCTGGTATTTTTTCACGCAGGGGATATTTTCCGATGCCAGCTTCGATTCGAAAAGGTCCGCCTCGAAGGTGTCATGCGCCGTGCAAAGGTATACGCCCTCTCTCCAGGGCTTGTCATGATTGTCTCTGCCAAACATTTCTTTTTCCTTTAGTTTGCCTTTGTTTTGATTTCTTCCAGCAGCTTGGCCGTGAAATCTTCAACGGACATGGTGCCCAGATCACCCGCCTTGGAAGAACGAACGGAAAGCGTCTTGTTTTCGGCCTCCTGCTCACCGATTACGCAAATGTAATTGTCACGCGCATTACGGGCTTCACGGAGCTTGTAGCCGAGCTTTTCGTTGCGGTCGTCGAGAACCACGCGGAGTCCCTTTTCTTCAAGCTGCTTCTTCACTTCTTCCGCAAACGGAGCAAACTTCTCTGTTACTGTCAGGAGTTTTACCTGAACAGGTGCCAGCCAAAGCGGGAATTTACCTGCAGTGTGCTCTGTCAATACGCCGATAAATCTTTCGATGGAACCGAATACTACTCTGTGGATCATAACAGGAGTGTGCTTCTGGCCGTCAGAACCGGTATATTCCAGATTGAATCTTCCCGGCAGCTGATAGTCAAGCTGCACTGTACCGCACTGCCATGTACGGCCCAGGGAATCCTTCAGCTGGAAGTCCAGTTTCGGGCCGTAGAATGCGCCGTCTCCCGGATTGATGGTATATTCTTTTCCAATGGAAGTAATAGCGTCTGCCAGAGCAGCTTCTGCCTTCTTCCAATCCTCTTCCGAACCGATATGGTCTTCAGGCATTGTGGAAAGGAAAATCTTATATTCCATTCCGAACATCTCATAAACCTGGTCGAAGAGCTTGGCGATGCGGATTACTTCGTCCTTGATCTGATCTTTTGCCAGCAGGATGTGCGCATCGTCCTGAGTGAAGCAGCGTACGCGGAACATACCGTGAAGTGCGCCTGAAAGCTCATGCCTGTGCACGATACCAAGCTCTGCGCAGCGAAGCGGCAGGTCGCGGTATGAATGTGGCTCCAGGTCATATACAAGAATGGTGCCCGGGCAGTTCATCGGCTTGATGGCATAGTCTTCATCGTCGATTACTGTAGTATACATATTCTCTTTGTAGTGATCCCAGTGTCCTGATGTCTCCCAAAGAGTTCTCTTCATGATCTGAGGAGTGGAAATCTCCACATATCCCCATTCCTTGTGGATCTTGCGCCAAAAATCGATAAGCTCATTTCTGAGAGTCATGCCGTTTGGCAGATAGAACGGGAATCCCGGTGCTTCGTCGCGGAAAGCAAAGAGATTCATTTCCTTGCCGATCTTGCGGTGGTCACGCTTTTTGGCTTCTTCGAGCGCAGTCACATATTCAGTCAGCTCTTCCTGGCTTGGGAATGCGGTAGCATAGATTCTCTGGAGCATCGGGCGGTTGGAGTCGCCTCTCCAGTAAGCTCCTGCCACTGACATGAGTTTGAACGCCTTGATATATCCGGTAGAAGGCATGTGCGGGCCTGCACAAAGGTCCACAAAATCGCCCTGCTTGTAGAAAGAGATGATGGCATCTTCAGGCAGGTCGTTGATAAGCTCCACTTTGTACGGCTCATCAGCATCCTTCGCCCATTTCAATGCCTCTTCTCTCGGCAGCTCGTATCTTTCAAGAGGAAGATTGGCCTTAACGATCTTTTTCATTTCTTTTTCGATCTTCGGAAAATCTTCTTCCGTAAATTTGTGTTCCAAGTCTATATCATAGTAGAATCCGTTGTCTATGGCAGGTCCGATGGCCAGCTTTGCTTCCGGCCAAATGTGCTTGATGGCCTGCGCCATAACGTGCGAAGCAGTGTGTCTGAAATCGTGTCTCACCTGCTCATCTTCAAAATTGATCTTTTCAATTGCCATATTATCTTACCTCTTCAATATATTACTTTTCGGCATTCCGCTGCGATTGCTGTTCCCAGCGTTTTT
>CAMPBN010000149.1 GCA_946638265.1 uncultured Bacillota bacterium | reverse complement strand
GACCCGGATAAGGCGTCGGAACTGACCATTTGCATGATTACCGACAAAAACGGCCTAGGAGACGAAGGCCTCAACGATTCGTGTCTGGCAGGTCTGGAGAAGGCCGCAGAAGAGTACAGCAGCCTGACTGTGGAGGTGGTGGAGCCTGAAACCGACTACGCTGCAGCCATCACGGAAGCAGTAAAGAAGGACCCTGACATCATCATTTGTGTCAGTGGCGATATGGGCGATGTGCTGACCGCTGTGGCACCGCAGTACCAGGACGAAGTATTTATCATATTCGATGCCGAGCTGCCGGATCAGTTTAATGTCACGACAGTGAAATTCAATCCGGAGCAGCAGGCCTATCTGGCAGGAGCTTTGGCGGCGCTTTACACTAAAAACAATGTGGCAGGCTTCATCGCCGATGAGGAAAATGAGCTGAATGTGAAATATCTTTACGGCTTTACGGGTGGAGTAGTCAGCACCAACAAAAAATGTTACACCACCACCAATTACATCGGGGCCGGGAACACCGCCCGCCAGGCGAAGGAAACCAGCGTAGCGCAATTTAAGCTCGGCGCCGACGTTATCTTCAGCGCACTGAGTAATGCCACAAGAGAGGGAACGCTGAATGCGGCAGATGAGCGTAAATTCAAGGTACTTTCGCTCTCTTCGGCTACCAACGCATTGCATGAAGGTTCGGTGCTGGCCAACGTGGAGAAAAACGGAGAAGCGGTGTGCTACGAAATAGCCAGCCGCATCATAAACGGAACATTTGACGGCTCCACCATCTATTTCAACATGTCAGGCGACGCCTTCACCATAAAGAATCCGTTCAACCTGATAAATGAAGATATGATGACCGTTATGGAAGGTATAATGGCAGGGCTTAAGGACGGCACCATCATCGCGCCGTACGACTACAGCACCTATATGACATTTATAAGCGGAGGCACTTTCCCAACCTCGGATGCAGAGCAGATGGCGGCTCAGAAGGCAGCCATCGAGACCATCGAGGCCATGAACGCAGGCAAGACTGCAGGCGCTGACACCGCAACGAGCGGCGCTGCTGCAGCCGGAACTGCCAACGCCGCTGAAAATGCAGGCGGCGAAGCGACTGCACCGGCACAATAGAAAGAAAAGAAATATGAACAGCCAAAACGAAATTGAAAAGGGGAACTTCCTTCCGATATCGCGGGACGATATGATTGCGAGGGGATGGGACCAATGCGATTTTATAATTATTACGGGTGATGCCTACGTGGATCACCCTTCTTTTGGTACGGCCATAATTTCAAGAGTATTGGAAGCTCACGGTTTCAAAGTGGGCATAATCGCGCAGCCTGACTACCGGGACGCACAGGATTTCAGGCGTCTTGGGCGCCCGAGACTCGGATTTTTGATAAATTCAGGCAATGTAGACTCCATGGTCAACCATTTTTCAGTGAACAAGCAGCGCAGAAAAAAGGACGAATATTCTCCGGGAGGATTTGCCGGCAAGCGCCCGGACCGCGCAGTCATCGTATATGCGGGAAAAGCCAGGGAGGCTTTCAAGGGCGTCCCGGTGATCATCGGCGGAATCGAGGCATCGCTGCGCAGAATGGGTCATTACGACTATTGGGAAGACAAAATCAGGCGTTCCATTCTTCTTGATTCAAAGGCAGATCTGCTGGTTTACGGCATGGGAGAAAGGGCCATCGTGGAAATAGCAGAGGCGCTGGATGCCGGGATCGAAGTAAAGGATATTCACTGGATCAAGGGCACATGCTTCAGATGCAGATATGAAGAAATTCAGGATGCAGTGGCTGCCGGCGACATTAAAATGCTGCCGGATTTTGAAGACATCAGGCTTTCCAAAAAAACCTATGCCAAAAGTTTTGCAATCCAGTACAAAAATAATGACTGTATCAGTGGAGATGCTTTGGCAGAAGGGTACGACGGTGGCACCTATGTGGTGCAGAATCCGCCGCAGAGGCCGCTTGAAAGAGAAGAACTTGACGATATATACGAGCTTCCTTATATGGGCACCTACCACCCTGTATATGAAGCCAAGGGCGGAGTGCCTGGCATCAGAGAAGTGGAATTTTCCATCGTCTCCAGCAGGGGATGCTTTGGAGGATGCGCGTTTTGCGCTCTGACATATCACCAGGGCAGGGAAGTGAGATCCCGCAGCTGTGAGTCTATAGTGCGTGAAGCGGAAAAACTTTCAAAAAAACCGAATTTCAAGGGCTACATCCATGATGTGGGCGGGCCGACAGCAAATTTTAGAAAGCCGGCTTGTGAAAAGCAATTGAAGAGCGGAGTCTGCAAAAACAGAGACTGTCTCTACCCGCATCCATGCCCGAATATGCAGATCGATCACAGCGACTACCTGGAGGTTTTGCGTGCCGTGCGCAACCTGCCCGGTATCAAAAAAGTATTCATCCGTTCGGGTATACGCTATGACTATCTTATGGCGGATCCGAACCATGATGAATTTATAAACGAACTTTGCCGCTATCATGTGAGCGGGACGCTGAAGGTGGCTCCGGAGCACATTTCTAAGGAAGTGCTTTCATACATGAAAAAGCCGGCACCGGAGGTGTTTGACGCATTCTGCGCAGGTTATGCGGCAGCCAACAAGAGGCTTGGGCTTAAACAATATCTTATTCCATACCTCATATCCTCACATCCGGGTTCCACGCTGAATGATGCGGTGGATCTGGCATTATATCTCAAAAAATACGGATTCGTTCCGGATCAGGTGCAGGACTTTTATCCTACGCCGGGCACTCTGGCTACATGCATGTATTACACAGAGCTGGATCCGTTCACTTTGCGCCCTGTATATGTTGCGAAAAATATGCGCGAAAAGCATATGCAGAGGGCACTTATACATTTCAACAGGCCGGAAAACCGTAATCTGGTGCTTGAAGCCCTGAACGAAACAGGGAGGACGGACCTGATTCCGGTGCTGCTGGGCAGGCCTCGTCAAAATCATACAGGAGCAGAGCATGTCAATACTGGAAATGCTGCCCGAAATTCTGGAAAAAGCAAGGGCAGAGTACACGAGCACAAAGGCCGTAAAATACGATCCGGCAATAAGTTTTAGAGAAGGAAATCCTGCGGGAGACATCTTCAAAGGCGACAACCTGCCTCTTGTCAAAATGCTCATTGATGGTGACGAAAGTCTGGGAATCGCGCCTCTTGCGGGAAAGGTACAGCTGATTTATATCGACCCGCCGTTTTATTCGGGCTCGGACTATGTAT
>CAMPBN010000148.1 GCA_946638265.1 uncultured Bacillota bacterium | reverse complement strand
CGGAAAAATAGCATGGCATTGCCTTTATATAAAAAGGCGATTTTGCATTCACCTTTACCTGTTCCCACGGATAAAACCTGTGGAGCTGGCAGCCTCCCTTGCCGAAAGCGCCGGCATTCACCATCAGATACGAAGGCTTTTCTTCGTTAACCTGATTTTCTTCAAGCTGCCCCAATACCAATCCTTTTTTGCCAAGCTTCGGATTGCAGGCAAAAAATTCTATAAAAAAGGCTCTTTCTTCTCCTGTTTTTTCGTTAATCGCAGTAAAGGAATGCCACCATCTGTCGAAGCCTTTTTTTGCAAAAGCTCCTTTTAGCATGAAAGCATCCCTCTTAATATTGCTTTTCTTAAACATTTTTGCTCCTTGAAATGGAAAAAATTTATCGGTCTAAGCTTTTAACGCATTGGCACTGCCAAAATTAAGCAATGCCGTTTCAAGCCCGGGTTCTCCCATTTGCTCTGCGTCTGATTCCCTCAGCTTGCGTGCAATCTGAGGTTCAATATCCTGCAGACACTTCACGAGGATGGGATTGAATTTACCGCATTGGCCGTCCAGAATCATTGTCATGGCCTTTTCGTGAGAATATGCCTCTTTGTAGCAGCGCTCACTGGTCAGGGCATCATATACGTCCGCCACCGAAACCACCTGTGCCGCAATCGGGATATCTTCGCCCACAAGGCCGTCAGGATATCCGCCGCCGTCATAGCGTTCATGATGCCATCTGCATATATCATATGCCACCTGCACCAGCTTCTCGGATTTGAAACGCTTCAGCGACTGAAGCATACTCGCGCCAAGCACCGTATGCTGCTTGACCACGCCAAACTCGGCAGCGGTAAGGCTGCCCGGCTTATTCAAAATCCTGCTCGGAATAGCTATCTTTCCAATATCGTGCATGGCCGAAGCCGTTGCAATCAATGAAATATCCATCGACGAAAGTTCATAGATATCAGTGACTTCCACCAATCTTTTCAAAAGCAGTTCCGTGATGGTCTGGATGTGCAGCACATGCTGGCCGCTTTCACCGTTTCTGAACTCGACTATATGGCTCAGGATCTCAATCATCATGCGGTTGTTGCGCTCATTTTTGTAGATCTGGCGGATGACCATATCTTCCAGGCTGCGCTGCTTGGCATAGAGCACGATGGTATTGTCCACTCTTTTGCGCACTATAAACGCATCGAACGGGCGGCTGATATAGTCGGTAGCCCCCAGTTCGAAGCACTTTTCAACGATTTTTCTGGATCTTTCCGCAGAAATCATGATAACAGGCAGCTCCGGAATCTCCGGATTGTCTTTCATTATCTCCAAAAGTTCCACTCCGCTGAGTTTTGGCATATTGATATCCAAAAGCATCAATGCAATATCATCATCCGAATTTTTCAATACTTCCAATGCATCCTCACCGTTTTCAGCCTCGATGATATCATATTCTTCCGAAAGTATATCTCCCAAAATCTGACGGTTCAGTGCCGAGTCGTCAACAATGAAAATTTTCTTCAATGTATTTGTTTGGCTTGCCATAAAATTCTCCGTCTCACTCATCAGCCTTTCTGTCCGCATCCACCAGGAAATGGGACATGCTGATTTTGGTTGGTTTTCCCATAGAATTTTTCTCGGTAGCCAGGAATTCCACGCGAAGCCACGGAGCTTCCGGCGCCACCGTTTCAAATTCATATTCTATCTTGCGCTTCTTTTGAAGCGTTTCCACCAGATAAGGAAGCTCACCTATTTTGATGCGCTTTTCCAGATATTCGGGTTTTACGAAACCGTCACAAGCCGTGAGATTAACCTGGCTGTATACGCCTTCTTCCGGCATCGGTTTTTTCTTGATCCACGGATTCATATAAAGCGTGGTGTAATAATCCTTTTCCACATCTATTTCGTACAAAGAGCCATAGGACTGGTAAACGCATTTCATCAGCTTGGCTGCAGTGCTGTTTTCGCCTGAAGCGCTTCCCTTCTTTTCCGGTACGGCTTTTCTGGTAACGCCCTCGCCGCTTTCTTTTGAAAAATCGCTGTTAAAGAGAAGCAAGGCACGTCTTGTAAATCCGCCATTCATTTCGATCGGTGCCACAAAAGCTCTTCTCCATACTCCGGTGCTTTTCTTAAACAAAAATTCTTTTGGCGCCTGAGACTCCTTGAAAGCGATGGCAATATGTTCAAGCCTCATAAAGCTGCGCAGCATCTCATGATAGTTGGGATCTGCCAAAGCCTCAATAAGGTTTTCCATTTCGCCGCTCCACGAAAAGACGTTTGCCCCTATCTTTTCACTTATGGCTAGTGAAGGCTTGATTTCACTGATCATATCTTTTTCCACATCGAGAACGTAAGAAGAATAATAATCACCGAACAATTTTTTCAAAATAGTGTCGGAATCCACTATCCTGTTGTTCCCCAATGCTTCTGTCATAATATCCATAACTGTCTCCCACACTTTGGATTTTCTAAATCCTTATCTATCCTCAAATTATATTAAGCGAGTACATCAAAACTGCAACTTGGCCGGTCTTGTATTTCTTTCCCAAAATACACCATCCGAAAAGCCCTGAATTTCCTTGTCATTTTCCGCCCATTCCAGCCTCTGCTGCGCGAAAATGCAATATTTTTCACTCTCTTCTATACCCGTAAAATGTCTCGAAAGCTTTTTGGCAGTCACAGCCGTAGTGCCTGACCCAAGAAAAGGATCAAAAACCCGGTCACCTTCGTTTGAACTTGCCAAAATCAGCTTTGCTATAAGCTTTTCGGGCTTTTGAGTCGGATGCGAAGTGTTTTCGGGCATTGACCAGAACGGCACTGTAATGTCATCCCAAAAATTTGAAGGGCATGTATCGCGAAACCCATTGCCGTTTTCATCCTGCATCCAATCCTTAGGCACGCCTTTTTCTCTGTATGGCGCCATCACTCTTCTGCGCATCTTTACGGCTTCGAGATTGAATGTAAAATCTTTGCTTTTGGTCAGGAAAAATATATCCTCCATGCCGTTTTTCCAATTGTTTTTGGCGCCGCGCCCCTTTTCCCTCTGCCATGTGATGCGGCTTCGGATGATGGCATGCTCTGCCAAAATCCTGCCGATGATGATGCTGCTTTCCCAGTCACAGCAGACATACATACTGCCCGTCTCCTTCAAAAGTTCCAGCGACGGGATGAGCCATTTCAACGTAAATTTTTCATATTCGGCCGTACCTCGTTTTCCGAAGATCTTGCCTCCGAAATTTTTGGTAAGATTGTAAGGCGGATCTGCT
>CAMPBN010000147.1 GCA_946638265.1 uncultured Bacillota bacterium | reverse complement strand
AAAACATGAAAAAAGGGGACATCAAGGAATTGCCCCTTATGCAAAAATGGCCTGTTCGTAAGGGCAGACCTTATCAGAAAAAGATGGTTCCGACCACCCCTCTCCTGACGGGGCAGCGCGTTATCGACACGATGTTCCCGATTGCAAAAGGCGGCGTGGCTGCGGTTCCGGGGCCGTTTGGTTCCGGCAAGACAGTGGTGCAGCACCAGCTGGCCAAGTGGGCGGATGCCGAGATCGTAGTATACATCGGCTGCGGCGAGCGTGGTAACGAAATGACGGACGTACTCATGGAGTTCCCTGAACTGAACGACCCGCGCACGGGACAGTCCCTGATGAAGAGGACCATCCTTATCGCCAACACATCCGATATGCCGGTAGCTGCGCGTGAAGCGTCGGTTTACACGGGCATCACCATTGCAGAATATTTCAGAGATATGGGATATTCCGTAGCTCTGATGGCAGACTCCACTTCCCGCTGGGCTGAGGCCCTCCGTGAAATGTCCGGACGTCTGGAAGAAATGCCGGGCGAAGAAGGTTATCCTGCTTATCTGGCTTCGCGTATCGCTCAATTCTACGAGCGTGCAGGTCAGACCATCTGCCTTGGTAAAGACGGTCGTATGGGAGCGCTTTCCGCCATCGGCGCCGTATCTCCTCCGGGAGGCGACATATCCGAGCCGGTTTCGCAGGCAACACTGCGTATCGTAAAGGTATTCTGGTGTCTGGACTCCAGCCTGGCATATGCGCGTCACTTCCCGGCCATCAACTGGCTGTCGTCATATTCGCTCTATGTGGAAAGACTCAGCGAGTGGTATGCGACCAATGTGGGTAAAGACTTCCCGGCTATGAGAGCGCAGGCTATGGCACTCCTCCAGGACGAGGCCGAACTTAACGAAATCGTGCAGCTGGTCGGCGTGGATTCCCTGTCCTTCGAAGACAGGATGAAACTTGAAGCCTGCAAATCCATTCGTGAAGACTATCTCCACCAGAATGCGTTCCATGAAGTGGATACATACGCATCCATGAACAAGCAATACAAGATGCTGAAACTGATCCTTTCCTACTACGAAAAGGGCGTGGAAGCAGTTAAAAAAGGCGCTCCTTTTGCAAAGGTTGCGGCTATCGCCGAGAGAGAAACCATCGGACGTTTCAAATACATCGAAGAAAAAGATGTGGATGCCGAGTTTGAAAAGCTCATGTCCGGAATGACCATGGTTTTGAACGAATTAGCAGCAAAGGAGGCTGAAGAAGATGCTTAGAGAATATAAGACAATTCAAGAAGTAGTAGGGCCTTTGATGCTGGTAAAAGATGTTGAAGGCGTCACCTACGACGAGCTGGGCGAGATCATTCTCCCAAGCGGCGAAAAGAGACTGTGCAAGGTGCTGGAAGTAAACGGAGCAGACGCTCTGGTACAGCTCTTCGAGGCCTCCACGGGTATCAACCTCAAAGAATCCTCGGTAAGATTTCTGGGACACGGCACAGAGCTGGCTGTGGCACCCGATATGCTCGGAAGAGTATTTGACGGTATGGGCAGACCTGCCGACGACGGCCCGGACCTGATTCCTGAAAAGATGATGGACATTAACGGCCTGCCAATGAATCCGGCGGCCCGTGACTATCCGGCAGAATTCATTCAAACCGGAGTTTCCGCCATCGACGGACTGAACACTCTGGTAAGAGGCCAGAAGCTGCCTATATTCTCGGGTTCCGGCCTTCCGCACGCCAACCTGGCAGCGCAGATTGCACGTCAGGCCAAGGTAGTGGGAACGGATGCACCGTTTGCCGTAGTATTCGCAGCTATCGGTATCACCCACGAAGAAGCTGAATTCTTCGCTGACGACTTCCGCAAGACAGGAGCTCTGGACAGAACCGTAATGTTCATGAACCTGGCCAACGACCCGGCTGTTGAGCGTATCGCAACACCGCGTATGGCGTTGACAGCTGCGGAATATCTGGCATTCGATTTGGGCATGCATGTGCTGGTTATCCTGACGGATATCACAAACTACGCGGAAGCTTTGCGTGAGGTATCCGCTGCCAAGAAGGAAGTACCGGGCAGACGCGGCTATCCGGGATATCTCTATACGGACCTGGCCACCATGTACGAGCGCGCCGGCCGTAAAAAGGGCTATGACGGCTCCATCACAATGATTCCGATCCTGACCATGCCGGAGGATGACAAGACTCACCCTATCCCGGACCTGACAGGATATATCACAGAGGGACAGATCATCCTGTCCAGAGACCTTTATCGTAAGGGCATCATGCCTCCGATCGACGTTCTTCCTTCTCTTTCGCGACTGAAGGACAAGGGTATCGGCCGCGGCAAGACAAGAGAAGACCATGCGGACACCATGAACCAGCTCTTTGCGGCTTATGCCAAGGGCAAGGAAAATCTGGAACTCGTGGCCATCCTCGGTGAATCAGCACTTTCGGATGTAGACCTGATGTACGCAAAATTCTCGCAGGAATTTGAAAAGGTATATGTATCTCAGGGCTACACCAAGGACAGAACTATCGAAGAAACGCTGGATACAGGCTGGGAGCTTCTCAGAATGCTGCCAAAGTCGGAGCTGAAGCGTATCAGAGACGAGTACATTGAAAGATATTACTAGTCGAAGCGCAAAGGCAGATTTTGAGAGGAGGTTCCCATGGAAAGATTAAATGTCAATCCGACCAGAATGATGCTTTCCACACTGAAGAAGCGGCTGGCCACATCTGTTCGCGGCCACAAACTTCTGAAGGACAAGAGGGACGAGCTCATGAAAGAATTTCTTGAGCTGGCCAGAGAAAACAAAAGGCTGCGTGAAGAGGTGGAAGCAGAGCTGAAGGCTGTTCACAACAGTTTTTCCATTGCATCCGCGGTGATGAGCCGCGAAGTGATGGACGAGGCTCTGATGTATCCGAAGCAGGGCGTAAAACTCAGCGTGAGCGGCAAAAACGTCATGAGCGTGGATGTGCCCGTTTTCGAGTTTGAAACCACTGCGGCAGATGCTACCAATATCTATCCTTACGGATATGCAGACACTTCCGGCGAGCTGGACAAAGCCATAATGGACCTGTCCAATGCTTTTCCGAAGCTGCTGGAACTGGCAGCCAAGGAGAAGGAAGCGCAGCTGCTGGCGGCTGAGCTGGAACGCACGCGCCGCAGAGTAAACGCTCTGGAATATGTCAAAATCCCTCAATTGGAAATGAAAATGGAACAGGAAACACTATCTCATCCTAATCACTTTGGAATAGACCATTACCTATTTCAGGATATTTATCATTAAGCGGATTTTGAACAAAAGCCGCTTCTGTTCTTT
>CAMPBN010000146.1 GCA_946638265.1 uncultured Bacillota bacterium | reverse complement strand
TAGCGGGAGTCTTACAATGGAAAAGGTAAATATTGCGGTACTTGTCTCCGGCGGAGGCACCAATCTTCAGGCCATCATCGATGCCGAAAAGAGCGGCATCATCAAATCCGGCAGCGTGAAACTGGTGATTTCCAACAATAGCAAAGCTTATGCGCTGGAGCGGGCAAAGCAAAACGACATAGAAAGCAAAGTGGTACTCAGGCGCGAATATGGCAGCGACGCGGAATTTGAAAATGCGATACTGCAGGCGCTGGAAGCTGCAGGTATCGATCTGATTGTGCTGGCTGGCTTCATGTCCATCCTGAGCCCGGACTTTATCGGGAGGTATAGAGACAGGATCATCAATGTGCATCCTTCGCTGATTCCGTCATTTTGCGGCAAAGGCTTTTACGGTCTGAAAGTACACGAAGCGGCGCTTCACTACGGCGTCAAAGTGACAGGCGCGACGGTGCATTTTGTCAATGAAGTGCCGGACGGAGGCAGGATCATCCTCCAAAAGGCAGTGGAAGTGGAAGAGGGCGATACGCCGGAAATTCTCCAAAAGAGAGTGATGGCGCAGGCAGAGCACATTATCCTGCCGCAGGCCACAGAGATGATAGCGCGGAACATCCTTTTTTCCGGCAGATAGGAGGAAAAGCGAAAATGGGCATTTATGACAAGAAAAAGATGAATGAGATTTTGGCAGGTAACGACTACCAGGGCAGAGGCATCGTGATCGGAACGACTCCGAGCGGGAAGAAAGCCGCAGTCGCATATTTTATTATGGGACGCAGCGAAAACTCCAGAAACAGAGTCTTTGCCAAGGAAGGAGACGATATCATCATCTATCCTTTTGATGAGTCCAAGGTGGAAGACCCAAGCCTGATCATATATGCTCCCGTCAGAACTCTTCCGGGAAAGATGATCGTCACCAACGGCGACCAGACAGACACTGTGAGAGATTTCGTAAAGGACGGCAGGAGCTTCAAGGAAGCGCTGGCCACCAGATGTTTTGAGCCGGATGAACCGAACTGGACTCCGAGAATCAGCGGAATGCTTACATTTGACGGGAAGGGCTTTTCCTATGAGATGAGCATCCTCAAGAGCATCGATGAAAAAGGCACGGACTGTGCGAGATACACATATTCCTATCCGTCGCTGGCGGGATTGGGGCACTTTATCCATACCTACGAAGAAAACGGAAATCCATTGCCGACTTTCTGCGGCGAGCCGAGAAGAGTGGATATTCCGGAAGACCCGAAGGAATTTCTTGACAGCATATGGAATACACTGGATAAGGACAATAAAATTTCAATCTATGTAAGATATACGGATGTGGCTGACGGCAGCTACGAAGATTTTATCATCAACAAATTTGAGGCTTAGGCCGGGTGCTTTGGCGCAAAAGCAGAAAGGAAAGGATATGAAAGAATACCTCTTGAAGTATGGATGTAATCCGAATCAGATACCTGCAAAGGTCTATATGGAAGACGGAAGCGAGCTCCCGTTTGAAGTGCTGAACGGAAAGGCAGGATATATCAATCTTTTGGATGCGCTGAATTCATGGCAGCTGGTGAGCGAGCTGAAAGAAGCTCTGGGAATGCCGGCAGCCGCGTCGTTTAAGCATGTGAGTCCGACTTCCGCGGCAGTGGCCAATCCTTTGAGCGAAAATCAGAAAAAGGCGTTCTTTGTGGACGATATCGAAGGATTGAACGATTCGCCGATCGCAACAGCCTATGCCAGAGCCAGAGGCACCGACAGAATGAGCTCGTTCGGTGACTGGATCGCGCTTTCAGACAAGTGCGACGTGACATGCGCCAATCTGATAAAGCGCGAGGTGTCCGACGGCATCATCGCTCCGGATTACGACCCGGAGGCGCTGGAAATATTAAGGAGCAAGAAAAAGGGAAATTATACTGTTTTGAAGGCAGATCCCGCCTATGTATGCGCCGAAATCGAGAAAAAACAGGTATTTGGCGTGACATTTGAGCAGGGACACAACAATTTTAAGATTGGGCATGAGCTTCTCGAAAAGATCGTGACCAAAGAAAAAAATCTGACGGAAACGGCCAAAAGAGACCTGATTGTGGCGCTTATCACGCTGAAATATACACAGTCCAACTCCGTATGCTTTGCGGAAGACGGGCAGGCCATCGGCGTAGGTGCGGGCCAGCAGTCCAGAATCCATTGTACGCGACTGGCGGGGGAAAAGGCCGACAAATGGCATCTTCGCCAGCACGAAAAAGTGCTTTCGCTACCGTTCCGCGACGAAGTGGGCAGACCCGAAAGAGACAATGCCATTGATATCTATCTTTCGGAAGATTATAGCGACGTGACGGGCGATGGCAACTGGGAAAAGCTTTTCACAAAGAAGCCGGAGGTATTTGAAAGAGCGGAGCAGAGAAAATATCTTGAATCTTTGAGCGGCGTGGCGCTGGCATCGGATGCGTTCTTCCCGTTCGGCGATAACATCGAAAGGGCCAGAAAAAGCGGCGTCAGCTTTGTGGCACAGCCCGGCGGCTCCGTCAGGGACGACAATGTCATCGAGACATGCGACAAATACGGCATGGTGATGGCATTTACGGGAATGAGACTTTTCCATCACTAGTTCAATGAGTTTTGGAAGAAGCAAAAGCAAAAGAAAACGGAGAATTGATATATGAAAATATTAGTAGTGGGCGGCGGCGGCAGAGAACATGCCATCATCAAGGCACTCAAAAAAAGCCCAAAGGCAGAGAAAATCTATGCATGTCCGGGTAACGGCGGTATTGCAGAGGATGCGGAGTGCGTTGATATCGGCGCCAAGGATATTGAAAAGATCAGAGACTTTGCGGTGAATGAAGGCATCGACTTTTGCGTGGTGGCGCCGGACGATCCTCTGGTGCTGGGTGCAGTGGACCTTTTGAATGCAGCAGGCATCAGGACTTTCGGGCCTGACAAAAAAGCTGCCATTATCGAGGGCAGCAAAGCATTCAGCAAAGACCTGATGAAAAAATACGGTATTCCGACTGCCGCACATGAGACTTTTGAAGATATGGAAAAAGCTCTCGAATATGTAAAAACATGCGATATTCCGGTAGTGGTGAAGGCTGACGGTCTGGCGCTGGGCAAAGGTGTTTTGATCTGCGAAACCCGCGAAGACGCAGAAAAAGCCGTTCGCACCATGATGGAAGACAAAGCGTTCGGAAAGAGCGGCGAAAAGGTAGTTATCGAAGAATTCCTGACAGGCCCCGAGGTGTCCGTACTCAGCTTTACGGACGGGAAGACGCTGATACCGATGGTATCTTCCATGGACCACAAGCGGGCAAAAGACGGCGATAAGGGACTCAATACCGG
>CAMPBN010000145.1 GCA_946638265.1 uncultured Bacillota bacterium | reverse complement strand
GAAAAAATTTTGGCGCTCGCCGAGACTATGTTTCCGGGCACGGAAGATGTCCAAGAAATCTCAGAAATTCAGGTCGAAAAGACCGGAAATCAAGTTTTGACAGGCACAGTCAATCGTTCCGCGGAAAACAGAGTTTACTTTGAATACAAGGTGACGCCGGCTGAGGTTATAATTGCTTATGTCGATGGCGAAGCCGCGGAAATCACGGTTTATAGGCAGGACAAAGACTGCCTGTATCAGAAAACTGAGACCGAGGCTTTCAAATGGACGCATTTTCGCTATGGGCGCAATCTCCCGTGGGAAACAGATTAATTTCATTGACGGAGAAGCGAGCGAAGAATAATAAAAAAAGGCAGGAGCCCTGCCTTTTTTATTTCTTTAGGTGTTCGTCCAGGTTCTTCAGGAAGGACATTCTGTGTATCGGCGAGATGCCGGCTTTGCGAATGCCTTCGTAGTGGGCTGCGGTGCCGTAGCCCATATTGGATTCGAAGCCATAGTCGGGGTACTGTTTTGCGTACTCTTCCATCATGCGGTCCCTGGTGACTTTGGCTAGAATCGAGGCGGCGGCAATGCAGAGTGCGCGGGCGTCACCTTTGATCAGGGACTCCTGCGGGATTTTGACGCTGTCGATTTTCATGGCATCGAAGAGCACGTAGCCAAGTCCGCCGCCGGATGAAGGGCATGGCGGAAGCTGGCCTTTCGCAATCTTTTCCTGCAGCATCTGCTCGGCGTTCGCCACAGCTTCCGCCATGGCTTCCTTGGTCGCTTCCAGGATATTGATTTCGTCTATTCTGTGGTTATCACGGATGCCTATGCCACAGGCCAGGGCTGTATTGCGGATCTCGTCGTACAGTGCGGCCCGCTTTTTGGGCGTGAGTTTTTTGGAGTCGTCCACGCCCAAAACGCCGAAGTCCGGCGGCAGGACCGCCGCAGCAGCTACCACCGGTCCTGCCAGCGGGCCGCGGCCTGCTTCGTCCACTCCGGCCACATAAAGTATGCCCTTTTCGTGCAATCCGCCTTCTATTTCTTTCATCTCCACCAATCTGGCGGCCATTTTTTCTTCGCGTTCTTTCTTAGTCATAGTTCCCTCAATCTTTTGTTTCTAGTGATGTATATTCAGCTTTTCTAGCAGTGCGTCCTGCAAGACTCTGGACACATTAATCCGCGCATCCTTAGCTGCTTTGTCAAGCCAAAGAGGAATACTGACATTCCTGCGGACGGATTTCTTGTTCATTTTCCGCCTATACGCTTCCAGATCCAAATCGATTGGCGCGGCAAAAGATTCTCCGCTTTCACAAAACGGACTGCTTTTTACATCTATGGAAGTCAGGCTACTGCTTGTCGGCAATTCCTCATCCCCCTTCGAATAGAGGGCGCATCCAATGTAATCTCGGGCCATATCCATGGCATTAACCAATCCGTAGCCTTCCGTAGTTCCGTTCAAATCCGGAATAAAAACCAGGTAAGTATCTTTTTTGTCGTGTACTGCCGTGAAAATCGCAGGGTAGAAAACTTTTAAACTTTTCATAATCCTAAATCCCCCATTTCCTTAAAATTGCCTTCGCCAGTAGTTCGTTTATTTCCTTATGTCGCGGAATATATTCCTCTTCATTCCCTCTTTTATAAATGTCGTGCTTTCCGCCATGCCTTTCGAATACAAAGCCTGCACTTTCCAACAATTTTATAAGTTCTTTGCGTTTCACTAATTCTCCCTTCGTAAATTATACACATTTTTTGTGTATCGGTCAACAATCAACGGCGGCTAAACCCATTTCATATTATATACTAAAATGTTATAAAATGTAAATGGAAATTTACAAAAAAAGGAACTTCCACATTTTTTTTCATAAAAGTTCCCTAAAGCCTTGCTCTATTTTACATGTTCCAGCGTGATGCGGCCGATGGCTGCGGAGCGGAATTCGTCCAGAATGCTGCGCCCTCCGCGCTCGTAGTCGATGCGCTTGCCGGGCAGTATCCAGCCACGGCGCCGGCAAATTGCCTCCATGACAGCCAGCGACGTGGTTTTCTCCGGGTCATCGGACATGGAAAGCTCGTATTCGTCAGCCTCAAAATCGTCTTCGGTGAGCTTGTATCTGGCAGTCAGCATGTCGCGATAGTCCCTGCGCAGCACGGTCACCAGCTCCAGTGCCAGACTCGGCGTATCCAGGATTTCGTCCTTGATGGAGCCGCAAAACGCCAGATTGATACCTACATTCGGGTCTTCGAACTTCGGCCAGAGTATGCCGGGTGTATCCAAAAGCTGCATGCCGTTTGGCAGAGTCAGCCACTGCTTGCCCTTGGTCACTCCCGGCCGGTCGCCGGTCTTGGTGGCCTTGCGCCCCGTGAGGCGGTTGATCAGCGAGGACTTGCCCACATTCGGAACGCCCACAATCATGATTCGCAGATTTTTCTTACGTACCTGGCCTTCGTTTTTCGCATCCTGCATCTTCTCCAGAATTTTGAGCAGCCCGTTCATACCGGCACCGCTCATACAGTTCATCTCCACGGCGGAGTGCCCGCCTGCTTTGAAATGTTCGATCCATGCGGTATTCTGTGCCGCATCCGAAAGGTCGCTCTTATTCAGCACTATGATTCGCGGCTTGCCGCTGCAAAGCTCGTCTATGATGGGATTTCTGCTGGAAACGGGAATGCGGGCATCGATGACTTCCACCACTGCATCTACCATCTTCAAATTTTCCGTTATCAGGTCCCGGGTCTTTTTCATGTGTCCCGGATACCAGTTGATGTTCGTAATCTTTTCGCTCATTTTCGTTCCTTTCCGTGCACCCTATTATATCACAGCGTCGTAATTTCGGGAGACTTTTTTTGATATTCTGTTGACAAGCATAAAAAGCGGGGGTATAATTTAGACAATATCAGAATACGGAACAGCGTTTCACAATGCGAAACAAAATAGACGTCGCAGGCGAGATGCCATCCAAAACGTATCCAATATCCTTATTTTATATATGTATGAAGAAAGAGGTAACAAAATGGGCTTCAAAAGTGATATCGAAATTGCACAGGAGTGCAAAAAGCAGAAGATTACAGAGATTGCAAAGGTAGCAGGCGTTGCTGAAGAATACCTGGAACAGTATGGTAACTACAAAGCCAAGGTAGACTACAAACTCCTCAAGGACCTGGAAAAGAAAGAGAATGGTAAGCTGGTGCTGGTAACAGCCATCACTCCGACTCCTGCCGGCGAAGGCAAGACCACAACTTCCGTTGGCCTGACTGACGGACTCCGCAAGCTGGGTAAGAACGCAATCGTAGCTCTCCGCGAGCCTTCCCTCGGACCTGTATTTGGTGTTAAGGGTGGAGCTGCAGGCGGCGGA
>CAMPBN010000144.1 GCA_946638265.1 uncultured Bacillota bacterium | reverse complement strand
AAGGATGATGCCTGCCACTATCAGCGCCGCCAGATATTCCGCTCTGCCGTGACCCAGCGGATGCTCCCTGTCCGGCTGCTTGTTGGCGAGCTTTGTGCCTACGATCGTAACTATTGATGAAAGGGCGTCGGAGAGATTGTTTACCGCATCCAGTGTTACGGCAATGGAATGCGAAAGCAGTCCCACCATGGCCTTGAACGCCGCGAGAAAGATATTTGTCACGATTCCCACCCAACTGGTGCGGACGATTATTCTTTCTCTGTCCATAGCGGACTTTTTAACATCTCTGTTTTTCTCAGTCATTTTCTCTCACCTAACCTCTCACTTGTTAAATAGCGCGCCTTCGCCCGGGCGGGAAAAAGCACGCCATATTTTTAGAAAAATATTCCCAAAAGGAAATTGTACAATACCGCTACCAGCGGCGACAAAATCATATCCGTGATGTCAAATGCGATCAGTAGCAGCAAAATCAAAAAGCCGTACTGATATGCCTTATAAAAGAATTTTGTATTCCTGAGGTTGAAAAGCTCAGTCACAATTCCAAAGCCATCCAGAGGCGGCACCGGAATCAGGTTGAACACCAAAAGCACCAGATTGATCTGCACCGTATACATGAGCACTTTGATGATGATGTCTCCCAGTTCGCCGTTAGCCACGGCTCCGCCGTATGTCACAAAAAGCTTGGCGATGCCCACAAAGGCAAATGCAAGGATAAAATTCATGATAACGCCCGCTGCGCAAACCAAAAGCTCATCTCTCTTAGGATGTCTGAAATTGCGCGAGTTTACCTGCACCGGCACGCCCCAGCCGAAGCCTGCAAAAAGAAGGCATACCATACCGATGGGATCCACATGAGCTGCCGGATTTATGGTCAGTCGGCCCATGTTTTTCGGAGTCGGGTCTCCACTTCTTACTGCTGCAAGCGCATGGGCAAATTCGTGAAATGAAAGCCCCACGATGATGCCCGGCAGCATGAGTAATGTATTGATGAACCATTCTCCCGGGCTTGAAAATCTGCCGTTTGCCATGGAAGCCAAGGCCATCAGGACTATTATCCCGATTAAAATAGTGCGTCTGCTGATATATCTGTTCAAATTTTTTCCCCTTTTCTAATCCTAAATCTCTTCCCCTTCAAGGAATTCATCGCCGTGACCTCTGTAGACCAACGCAATGCTGCGCCCCAGTTCTTCCCCTACCATATTGTCGCCTTTCTGAGTGTAGTGGAGATTGTCACTGCGCATTTCTCCGGATTCCACGGAGAAATTGGTTGTAACTCTGGTGCCCATAAATATGTCGTCATACCCTTGTGCCAGACGCTCCTGAGCATCGTTCGGTCTGAAGAATCTCGGCACGATGGAGGCGATGAAGGAATAATCAAAGCCGTATTTTTCGGAGCGCATGATATCATGGAACTTCATGAAGCTTTCCATGTAGCCTTCAGGAGATTCCCAGTCGTCGGATTCGCCCTGAACCCAGATGTAGCTGCGGATCCTTGGCTCAAATCTTTCCTTGAACCAATCCGTATTGAAGATATATTGCACATCCGACCATGATTCTTCCGTATAGTTGTAGGAAGCGCCGCCCGGCTCGAAAGTTTCAATCTTTTCGCCGGAAAGGCCTGTATTGACAATCAGAACCTTTTCGCCCATCTCATCGTATAGAGACTTGGCGATGGCAGCGTCCACGTTGCCTCTGGCCTGCGAATCATCTTCGTTATTCATGGACTGGATGGCGTAGTTTCCTTCCGAAATATCAAAAACATATGCCGTTCCTTTTTTTGTTTTGCTGGACTTGGACGGCTCTGCAAAATAATATGCCGCATTGCTCTGTCCTGTCAGAAGGTATACGCTCATCGGCGCCTTTACGGTGCGCGTGATCGTAAATTCTTCAGTTTCAAAGCCGTTTGTGGCAGTCAGGGTAACAGGCTTGTCGCTGACACCGGTGATGATAATCTGGCCTGACAGGGTCACCTTGGCTACATCAGGATCCGAAGATGTATAGGTGGCATTTGGAATGTCGCCTGCCCACTGAATGCGGTCGTCATATTGAAATTCCAGCCCCAGCGAATCGTCTTTGATAAACGTGATTTTACGTTCTTCGCTGCCATACCTGATGGTGGCTTCCGCACTGGCTGCTTCATCCGGGAAGTATGCCTGGAAAATTTCCGCATTCGGGTCGTCGCACATGATCTGCGGCACTCTAGGTCTTCCTGCCGGGATCACTACCCTGTCATCGGAATCGATCTTGTAGGTCTCATCATCCAGATAAAGCTTGAGATTGGCTATCTGTGATGCACCTGAAACCGGATTTTTCTTTATAAGGAAGATGCCGGCAGCCGCTAAAGCCGCAATCAGCACCAAAACCGCTACGATAACGATAGGATTGATTTTTTTCTTGGATAAATTCATTTTTCCGCTACCTTCCTAATCTGCCAGCTCTCCCACCAAGCTAAAGGTGTTGGCTCCTGTTATTTTTACACTTGCAATAGTTCCTATGAGATTTTTGGTTCCCGCCAGGTTTACCAGCTTGAAACCGTCTGTCCTGCCGGAGAGGACCACCTTGCCGGGGCCCGGGTTTTCCAGACCGTCGCCTTTGCTGCGCTTGGCCACGCAGTCTATCAGCACGGGCACGGTCTTTCCCACCATGGCTGCATTTTTGGCGGCTGAGCCACTGTTTATAACGTCCACCAGGCGGTTGAAGCGTTCATGCTTTATTTCTTCCGGTATCTGATCGTCGTATCCTGCCGCCGGCGTTCCCTTTCTGATGGAATAGAGGAATGTGAAAGCCGAGTCGTACTCCATTTCCCTGCAGAGGGAAAGAGTTTCTTCGAAATCCTCCTCGGTTTCGCCGGGGAACCCCACGATGATGTCCGTGGTAATGGCGATGTCGGGAACCGCCTGTCGCAGGCGCGCTACCAGATCTAGATATTTTTCTCTATCGTAGTGACGGTTCATACGTTTCAGCACCCTTGACGAGCCTGCCTGAACCGGCAGGTGTATGTGGTGACAAAGCTTTTCGCAGCTTTGGAAAGCTTCGATCAGCTCCGGTGAAAGGTCCTTTGGATGAGAAGTCATGAAACGGATTCTCTCCAGACCTTCGATGCCGTTCAGAATGTGAATCAGCTCCGCAAATGTGATCTTTTCGCCTTGGGCATTTTCTCCCGCATACGAATTCACATTCTGGCCCAGCAGCGTGATCTCGCGCACGCCGTCCGCAGCCAATGCTTTCACCTCCGCTGCTATGGCCTCCGGGCTCCTGCTGCGCTCCCTGCCCCTCGTGTAGGGCACGATGCAGTAGGTGCAGAAGTTGTTGCAGCCGTACATGATATTCACAGAAGATTTGTGGCGGTACAGCCTCTCGCAGGGCAGGCCCTCCA
>CAMPBN010000143.1 GCA_946638265.1 uncultured Bacillota bacterium | reverse complement strand
AGGGACTCAATACCGGAGGAATGGGCACGATTGCGCCAAATCCTTACTACACGGAAAAAGTGGCTGCCGAATGCATGGAAAAGATATTCATGCCGACTGTGGAGGCTATGAACAAAGAGGGACGCAGCTTTTCGGGATGCCTTTATTTCGGGCTGATGCTGACAGCAAACGGGCCGAAGGTGATTGAGTACAATTGCAGGTTTGGAGACCCTGAGACGCAGGTGGTATTGCCGCTTCTTGAGTCCGACCTTTTGGAGATAATGCTGAAGATTTCGGAGAAAAAATTGGCGGATGCGGAAGTAAGATTTGCTGAAAAATCCGCATGCTGCGTGGTTATGGCATCCGACGGCTATCCGGAAAAGTATGACAAAGGCTTTGAAATCACTATGCCAAAAGACAGGAATATCTATGTGGCAGGTGCGGCTCTTCGGGACGGAAAGCTGGTCACAAACGGAGGAAGAGTGCTGGGCGTTACGGAAACGGGCGATACGCTGGCAGAAGCCGTCAAAAAAGCTTATGAAAGTGTGAAGCAGGTATCTTTTGAAAATGCGTACTATCGCACGGATATAGGAAAGAGAGCGCTGCAGGCAGAAAACAAATAGAAAACTAGGGACCATAGAAAGGGTGGAAAATGGTTTACAGAATTTATGTCGAAAAAAAGGAAGGTCTGGATAATGAAGGAAGAGCTCTTGCGGGAGATCTGAAAGAGCTTCTTGGGATCCGCGGCCTCGAAAAAGTCAGAGTGATCAACAGATACGACTGCGAAGGGCTTTCAAAGGAGCTTTTCGAATCGGCCATCGGCACCGTATTCAGCGAGCCGCAGCTCGACAATACGATGGATGAGCTGCCAAAGGGCGACTACACCTTTGCGGTGGAATATCTGCCGGGGCAGTTTGACCAGAGAGCTGCTTCCGCATCCGAGTGTATCCAGCTGATTTCAAAGGGCGAAAGGCCTGATATCAGATCTGCCAAAGTATATATCCTCTACGGGAATATTTCTGAAGAAGAGCTGGCAGCTGCCAAAAAATATGTGATAAATCCGGTGGAGGCCAGAGAAGCTTCCATGGAGCTGCCAAAGACGCTGAAAATAAATTATGAGATTCCGACGGAAGTGGAAGTTTTGACAGGATTTACGGGTAAGAGCGACGCCGAGCTGGAAAAGATGGTGAAGGATCTGGGCCTGGCGATGGATCTGGGAGACCTGAAGTTTTGCAGAGACTATTTCCTGAAGGAGCAAAGGGACCCGACCATTACGGAAATCAGAGTGATCGACACATATTGGTCAGACCATTGCCGACACACCACTTTCAATACGATAATAGACGAAGTGTCTTTTGAAGATGCCTTCGTTCAGGAAGCATACGACAGATATGTCAAAGAAAGAGAAAATCTGGGACGCACCAAGCCTGTGACGCTGATGGATATCGGTACGCTGGCTGCCAAGGCTCTCAAAGCGCGCGGCATGATGGACAAGCTCGACGAGTCCGAAGAAATCAACGCCTGCACCATCAAGATGCAGGTGAAGACAGTGCCGGGCGGCGCGCCGGAAGAATGGCTTCTGCTGTTCAAAAATGAGACGCACAACCACCCTACGGAAATCGAGCCATTCGGAGGCGCCGCCACATGCATAGGCGGAGCCATCAGGGACCCGCTTTCCGGAAGAGCCTATGTATACGGAGCCATGCGCGTTACTGGCGCGGCAGATCCGCTGAAACCCGTGGCGGAAACCATTCCGGGCAAACTGCCGCAGCGAAAACTCGTGACTACCGCAGCTGCGGGCTACAGCTCCTACGGAAACCAGATCGGACTTGCCACAGGCCAGGTGGACGAAATCTATCATCCGGGCTTTGTGGCCAAGCGTATGGAAGTGGGCGCAGTGATTGCAGCCGCTCCTGCCAAAAATGTTGTAAGAGAGACCCCGGAAGCAGGGGATGTTGTAATACTTCTCGGAGGTAAGACCGGAAGAGACGGCTGCGGCGGAGCTACAGGCTCATCCAAATCCCACACTGCATCTTCGCTGGAAACCTGCGGCGCGGAAGTACAAAAGGGTAATGCCCCGGAAGAAAGAAAGCTTCAGAGGCTTTTCAGAAATGCGGAAGCTTCCCGCATGATCAGACGTTGCAACGACTTTGGCGCAGGCGGAGTGTCTGTGGCCATCGGCGAGCTGGCTGACGGCCTTGATATTGACCTTAACGCTGTACCTAAAAAATACGAAGGCCTTGACGGCACTGAACTGGCCATTTCCGAATCTCAGGAAAGAATGGCGGTTGTGGTAAGAGCAAAGGATGCTGCAAGATTTATGGAAATTGCAAAGTCCGAAAACCTCGAATCCACCATCGTGGCCAGAGTCACATCCGAAAACCGTCTGGTGGAAAACTGGAACGGCAAAAAGATCGTGGATATTTCAAGAGATTTCCTGAATTCCAACGGCGCCGAAAAGCACATCACAGCCACCGCACCGAAAGCGGAAAGCTTTGCGAAAAAAGCAGGCGGTGACTTTGCGGAAAACTATCGTGCACTGGCAGGCGACCTCAATGTCTGCTCCAAGCGCGGCCTTTCGGAAAGATTCGATTCCACTATCGGAACAGGCACAGTGCTGATGCCGTTTGGCGGAAAATACCAGCGCACGCCGATTCAGGCTATGGTAAACAAGATTTCCATGGAAGACAAAGACACGACCACAGTCAGCTACATGTCTTACGGATACAACCCTTATATCACTGAAAAATCGCCTTATCACGGGGCATACCTGGCAGTGGTGGAGTCTGTTTCCAAGCTGATTGCAACAGGCGCAAAATTCAAGGATATCTATCTGTCATTCCAGGAATATTTTGAGAAGCTTGGAAGAGACAGCAAAAAATGGGGAATGCCGCTTTCGGCTCTTCTTGGCGCATTTGACGCGCAGATGGAGCTTGGAACCGCCGCCATCGGTGGCAAGGACTCCATGTCCGGCACTTTCGAAGACATCCACGTGCCGCCGACACTCATATCTTTTGCGGTAACCACGGGAGATGTGGACGAGGTGGTAAGCCCCGAGTTCAAAGAAGCAGGGCACAAGGTTATCATCTTAAAGCCTGCTCTTGACGAAAAGGGACTGCCTACGGGCAAAGGCCTGAAAGCTGTATACGAAGCAGTGCGCCGCCTTACCGAAAAAGGCATGGTCAAAGCCATGTACACACCGACCTTCGGCGGCGCTGCGGAAGCCGTGCTCAAGATGGCGATGGGCAACATGCTGGGATTCAGATACGAACAGGGGATTTCACGCGAGGAAATCTTCGGCTACAACTACGGCTCCATTATCGCAGAGCTTACCGGCCCGCTCGAAGAAGCCAGAGCCATCGCTAAAGAAAACGGCGTGATCGCAGCATTGCTGGGCGCTACTACGGCTGAAAAAGAAATCTGCCT
>CAMPBN010000142.1 GCA_946638265.1 uncultured Bacillota bacterium | reverse complement strand
GCAGTCTTACCTGCCTTCGGAGGAGCTACGATCAGGCCTCTTTGGCCCTTGCCTATAGGCGCCACCAGATCAATGAGTCGCAGAGATGAGTCTCTGCCTGTCCCCTCCAGCGAAATCCTTTCGTAAGGAAACACCGGAGTCAGCGAATCAAAGTCCTTTCTGTGGATAGCCACGGAAAGATCGTCGCCGTTTACTGTATTCACATAGAGCAGGGCTCCGAATTTCTCACCTTTGTTTGGCTTGCGGCTGATGCCCTTGATCTTGTCGCCCGTCTTCAGGTGGAATCTGCGGATCTGTGTCTGCGACACGTATACGTCCGCTTCGCTGGTGAGGAAATTTGAAAATCTCAAGAAGCCGAAACCTCCGTCTGCAATTTCCAAAACGCCCTCCACTTCGGGCCTTTCCTGGTCTTGCGGACTGCGGCTCTCGGCCGGCTCCTCCGCACTTGCTGCTACGGATTCGTCGTCTTTTTTTTCGTAAGGTACCGGCTGCCCGTAGTCGTCGCCGGCCGTATTCGCTCTGCCGTAGCTTGCTTCGTTTTCATTTTCTCTGGCCTTGATAGCAGCGTATTCCTCCGGAGTCAGGCTTCTCGGCCCGCTCGCCGGTTTCTGTCCGTTCTCTGCGCCCGTGTCTGCAGCTTCTGTATCTCCACCGTTTTCGGCCGCCCAGGCCAGTATAGCCTCGATGAGCTGCGGTTTTCTGAACGATGCCACGCCTTTGAGGCCGCACGTAGCCGCGATTTCGCGAAGCTCGGTTAATTTTTTGTTTTCCAGGATAGCTTTGTCCATAAATTTCCTTTCTGCATTTTCAATGAATCTCACAACACTTTTCTATTCTTCGGCCTCAATGGCGCCTTCGCTGGTCTCCTCCACCGGAATCTGGTAGATCTCGGTCAGCATCTGCTCGATTTCCTCTGTCTTAGGGAACACATAGTATGGTGCTTCGCCCTGGAGCGTGTGCGGAATGGTATAGGTCGTAACATTGTCCGGATTCATGCCCATGGCAGCCTTGGCCAGCTTAACTGCTGCTCCTACTGTAATGTCGGAGTCGATTTCCCGGCATGCCAGCTTGGCCACATCCACCATGCCCAGACCCTGCGCCAAAGTCTGCTTGATGGCGGACTTCACCCAGGTCTGCTGAGCCTTTACTCGGCCCATGTCTCCTTCGCTGTATCCTTTTCTGTATCTGAGGAAGCGCACGGAATCTGCACCGTCCAGCACCTGTTCGCCCTTTTTCAGGTGGATGGAAAGAGGCGGTTTGTCGTAAGGGTCCTCATAGTTCATGTCAAACGGAATATCCATCGGGACACCGCCGATTTCATCTACAATCTTCTGAACATCGTCAAATTCCACTACTGCGTAGTAGTTAATCGGAATGCCCTGCAGGATGTCGCTGACAGCGTATGCCGTGTTCACGGCGCTGCCTTTGTAGGCGGCATTGATCTTGCACTCTGCCGCGCTGTCATAGCCGTCGCGATGGTAGTATGTATCTCTTGGAATGGAGATAATGTCTGTCTTCTTGTACTCCGGGTCGAAGCAGAAAAGCATGATGGTGTCCGTCAAAGGCGGGTTCACTCCCACCAGGAGCACGTTTACTTTCTTACTGTCGGTGAAAGCCTGGAAGAACGGGCTTTCCGGGTCTACCAGTACCGGCAGCGCCTCCTCCAGCGACTCATTTTCCTCACCAAACGGATTGATATTTGCGACCTTGTGTCCAAGTGCCATCACCGGCGTCAACACCAATACAAAGATGGCAAAAAACAAAACAAATGTCTTAAAAAATGTATTGCGCCTTCTGGCCCGAACCATCTCAGGATCGTTTTTGTGACGCTCCTTGTATGCTCTGACCGCTTCTTTACGCGCTTTTCTGTCCATGCTGTGCATGCCGCTTTTGCTCATTTCTAAAATCCCTTTCTTTCTTTGATATTCAACTAATCCCCAAGTCACGCTCCTGCGCGCAACTCAACATCTTATTTTATACCAAAACACAAAAAAAAGGAACAGATTCTGCTCCCTTTTCACGCATATATTTAGTAATTTTATCCTCTCAACAAGATATGAAATAACCTCTGCAGATTCCGAGTCCATGATATCATACGATTTGCCTACAGCCCGCGCACTTTTGCAATCAGGGCCTCTTGCAGGGTCTGGGAAAAGTTGATTTTTTTCTCCTGTGCTGCGGCATTCAGCCAGGCCGGTATGGTCAGGGTTTTTCGCACTGCTTTTTCGAAATGCGCTTTCGAATACTCATCCACATCCACCGAAACCATATTTACAAATGCATCTTTCGAATCTGCATCCAGCTCTTTTGCCACCTTTTCTACCGACACGGCACGCATGGCAGTCGCAACCGGTGCTTTTTCGCCGTCCATTTTCAGCGTATACAGGTAGCCTGCCAGGCATTCCACCGCTTTTTTCATAGCATCGGCCTCCGTCTTTCCGGAAGTAGCCAGCCAGTTTAAATCCGGGAACACCACCGAATATCCCTTTTTCTCCTTAAAAAAACACGCAGGATAAATCGACAACATTTTCGTATCTCCTTTCGCTATCGCGGTCCCTATTCGAGACCCGCCTGCTTTCTGATAGATTTCTCCACAATTTTACTCAGCTCACTGCTATGAAAAGGTATCGTAACCTTTCCCTGTTTCACAGGATGTACATAATGCCTGTGCGAACCCTGCTGGTTTTTGAAAACCCAACCGTCGGCAAGTATTTCTTTTTCCATATCCCTAGGTCTCTTAGGCATATTCCGTTCTCCTTTGATTATATATTGTGATGCGTGTCGTGTCAATGCGCATTATACTAATGCGCATGCTGTACCCGGCTCTACCTGCTAAAAAGCTCCTTACCGCAACTAATTGCGATAAGGAGCTTTTAATCTCGTATTCGGCGCGGGCTCTGAAAGCCTATGCGCTTACTTCCTCATATTGTGAAGTTTTACCGTGGCTTACTCGTACTTGAAGAAGCCTTCGCCTGTCTTGCGGCCGAGCTTGCCGGCTCTTACCATCTTCTTCAGCAGAACGTGCGGACGATACTTTGGATCGCCGTATTCTGTGTAGAGAACGTTCATGATAGCCAGGCAAACGTCCAGTCCGATCAGATCGCCCAGTGCCAGAGGTCCCATTGGGTGATTTGCACCCAGTTTCATGGCATTGTCGATGCCTTCTGCGTCAGCTACGCCATCATACAGAATACCGATAGCTTCGTTGATCATAGGAATCAGGATGCGGTTTACAACAAATCCCGGAGCTTCCTCAACCTCAACAGGAGTCTTGCCCAGCTTTTCGGCCATTTCTACGACTGCCTTTTTGGTTTCTTCGGAAGTAGCCAGACCCTTAATGATCTCAACCAGCTTCATGGCAGGTACAGGATTGAAGAAGTGCATGCCGATAACCTTGTCAGGTCTGGATGTAACTGCTGCGATCTCTGTGATGGAGAGGGAAGAAGTGTTGGTAGCGA
>CAMPBN010000141.1 GCA_946638265.1 uncultured Bacillota bacterium | reverse complement strand
CGAACAGGCCATTTTTGCATAAGGGTCAATTCCTTGATGTCGCCTTTTTTCATATTTTCGGCGCCAAAGTCTTCCGTGAGCTCGATCTTGCAGACAACATCCTCTACCTTGAACTCACCGGCAGTGATCTCTACAACGCTGCCCTTGATCCCGTAAGGAACCATGATGCGGTGTTCAACCACCACTGTCTCCTGTACCACGCCGATGATGTCGCCGGCTTCAACTTCCCAGCCCACCTGCACTCTCGGCTCAAACTTCCACTTCTTTTCTCTGTCAAGAGGCGGAACCTTGATACCACGCGTGATGTTGGAACCTACGGCATTCATCATACCTTCCAGAGGTCTTTGAATACCGTCGTACATTGTTTCGATAAGTCCGGGTCCCAGCTCTACCGAAAGTGGTGCACCGGTGGAAACCACTTTTGCTCCCGGTCCGAGACCGGCAGTTTCCTCGTATACCTGAATTGAGGCTCTGTCGCCTCTCATTTCAATAATTTCACCGATAAGTCCCTGCTCGCCTACCTGCACCACGTCGTACATGTTGGCCTGTTCCATACCGGAAGCCACTACCAGCGGGCCCGAGACTTTTACTACTTTTCCATTACTCATTATTAGTTGTCACCTCCAAATAAGATGTCTGCTCCCACAGCTCTTTCAACGCTCTGTTTTACGGATCTCATCCCTATGCCGGTATTTCCGTCTTTGCCCGGGATCGGAATGATGCTTGGGAGCCTGGAGTCTACATATTCATCAGCCAGATCTACGAGATTTTCATAGAGCTTTTCGGTGATGTATATGATGGCAAAATCTTCTTTTGCAATACGCCTCAGCGTATGCCGTGCTTCATCCGGGTCGTCGCATGGGAACACTTCCAATCCCACGGCGCGGAATCCGAGCACCGACTCTTTGTCTCCGATTACTCCTATCTTATACATATGGTACCCTCAGCCTTTCCAGAGTGATATTCTTTGGCGTCTCTGTCACAATTCCCGCGAGTATCATTCTTAAATTTTTGTTTTCCATGTCCTTGGCCACCAGATATGCCGCAAGAGGCTCGATTCCGAATGAAATATATTTTGCGTCCTTGATATATTTCATCAGCATATTGTCCGTGATCTTTTCCAAAGCGGTAAATGTACCGCCCGGCGCGGCCGCTTCTGCAGCGCCTGTGCCAAAGGCATCTTTGAATCCGAAAGGCCCCATCTTCTCCGACAGCTTTTGGAAGGTGTCCTCCCAAGATGCTTCAAAGAGCTTTTCTTCCATATTCCCGCCTTTGAGGAAAACTTTCTGGAAGAAGCCTTGAGGCTTTCCGATTTTGCGAAGTCTGACAAAGCTTGTGACATTCAGAATGTCTATCAAAAGCTTTACATATCCGATAAGGAATTCGCTGCCCACTTCGCAGGCTTTTTCAAGCATATCCCTGTAGCATGCCCTGTCCAGTATAATGTCTATTTCCTGCGGATCGTTACTCTTGGCGAATACGTCCAGAGCTTCGTTTATGCCGTTTTTCATGCAAGTGGTCATAAATACGAAATCTCTTTCTCTCACCATCCTGACCATGGTCTCGCTTGCAAATCTTCCGTTCTCCGTAAGATACGGCTCGCCTTCTATATTCAGCGCTTCTGCTTTGAGCAGCGCCTTGATATTGTGGTAGTCGCCCGGATATATGAAAAATTCAAGCTCTTCCCTGTCAGGGGCCGCCGAAAATATCATTTGGTAAGCTTCAGCCAATCCTTTGTTCAGGACCTTCTCAAATTCTCTGGGATTCGGAAGTTCTCTGCCGTCGCCGTAACCGAAGTCCGCGAGGATCGCCATGGCCTGGTTTACGGTCTTGCAATCCACCAGCTTTTCCAAATCCGCCTGCCCGAGAATTTTCTTCTCGCCGGCTCTTACCAGACTGCAGGGAAACGCATATTCTTCAGGTTTTCTTTTTTCCATTTTGGCCAACCCTTTCTGTGGCTTTTGCGCCACTTCGCTTTCCCTTTAGCCTATTCTCCGAAAAGGATTTTAGCTACTTCACTTTGAAGCTCACGCTTGTTTTCCTCGAAATCCGCCCCGGCCATTTTGAATGTTTCCCGAAGCACTTCCTGTCTTTTGGCAAGCATCAGCTTTCTGATGTCTACATTGATAACGGAATTTCGTCCGTCTATGATTTTTTCTCTTTCGCGCTGGCCGCGGTTTTCGGCATCTTCAAGGATTTCCCGAATTTTTTCCTCGGCTCCGGCGCTGATCTGCTCCGCTTCCGCCTTTGCAGCGTCAAGGATTTTGTCGCTTTCGGCTTTGGCTTCGCTCAGGATCTTTTCCGTGATTTTTTCAAGACTCATGATAAGCCTCCTTGTTTATGCCATTGGTACGTTAAGCCAGATAAGTACGGATACCAGAAGTGCGAAGATCGCATATGTTTCTACCATGGCGGTATAGATAATACCTTTGGTCATTTCTTCAGGTCTCTTGGCTGTCAGCTGAAGAGCTGCTGCCGCTGCCTTACCCTGTGAAATACCGGACCAGATGCCCACAAGACCGATTGGCAGTCCTGCTGCAAAGAAATATGCGCCCTGAGCCACTGTCAATTCTACAGGAGCTCCGCCCAGGAATCCGATTTTTACGAGAATCAGGAATGCGATAATCAGACCGTAAATTCCCTGTGTGCCCGGAAGCGCCTGCAGGATGATGGTCTTACCAAACTGCTTCGGGTCTTCCGCTACTACTCCGCAGGCAGACTGTCCTGCGATACCTACGCCCTTTGCCGAGCCGATACCTGCAAGTGCAGCGATTGCAGCTCCGAGAAGTGCCAGTGTCATTCCGTCGATATGTTCAAAAAACATAATAATTCCTCCTTAAAAACATTTATGAATATTGGATTCAGGATTATTGTTCGTCGTCTTCAATCCTTATAAATTTAGTTTCTTTCATGAACGGCTTGAATGGGTCTCCGCCGTCTTTGTAGAATTTACCGAAGAATTCTACATATTGAAGTCTCGCAGAGTGGATGAATGAGCCAAGAACATTGATTGCAAAGTTGATGGCCGTACCCAGCAGGAATATCAGTACAAAGAGCATGAGTCCTGCCACTCCGCCGCCGAAGAGGCAGCCCATTACATTGACTACCTGCGCGATAACGCCCGTTGCCAGGCCCAGCGCCAGCAGTCTTGCGTAAGAAAGGATATCGCTCATCCAGGATGTGATGCTGTAAACATTGCTGAAGGCTCCCGTGATGCGCCCGATGCCCTTCCTGCCTCTGGCTCCGCCGATGATCAGCATCACTACTCCGACTATGGACATGTATTTGCCCACCGGCGTCAGCTGCGGCATTCCGACAGCGCCTCCGCCAAGAAGGAGTGCCAGCCCCGGTATCGTGATGTACCAAGAGACTTCATTGAAGAGTGCATCCAGCGGATGCCCGTCCCTTATCTCCATGTACGCGTTGATGCCCATACCTATGAAGAGGTGGATGGTTCCAAGCGCCAGCGAGAAGATAAGCAATGTCATGGCTCTCTTTGTGGATTCTTCCGGAAAGCTTAATAGGCTGTC
>CAMPBN010000140.1 GCA_946638265.1 uncultured Bacillota bacterium | reverse complement strand
CTTCCCACAATCTGAAAGAAATGGAAGATATCTGCGACAGCATCGGCATTCTCTCAAAGGGTCATATGGTTCTGGAAAAAGAGCTGGACGACCTGAGAGGAGATGTACACAAGGTTCAGGTGGCTTTCGACGGAGACAAGGATGCGCTTTATTCGCAGCTGAGCATTCTCCACAAAGAAAGCAGGGGCACCGTGGATCTGTTAATAGTTAAAAACAAGAGGGAGGAGCTGGAAGAGAAGATCAATGCGGTAAATCCGGTAATCTTCGACGTACTACCTCTGACCTTAGAAGAAATATTTATGTATGAACTGGGAGGTACAAATGATGAATTCAAAGATATCTTGTTTTAGCCTCTCGGGAGTTCTGATCAAGGAAAACTTCCGCAGATTTTGGGTAGTACCGGCGCTCAGCCTGCTGGTGGGCATACTGGGAATTTTGCTTCCGCTGATGTTCAGCGTGGAAGACGGCAAATACATTTCGGCAGACGGCATTGTCAATCTGCTTTCAAACCAGAATCCAATCTGCTTCTTCATGTGGTTTGCGGCTCCGATGTGTGCTGCAGCCTATGTGCAGAACTACCTTGCAAGATCTGCTTCCGCCACCACCATGCACGCCATGCCGTTTTCAAGAGGAAGACTTTTTGGAAGCAATCTGGTTTCAGGTGTCCTGATGTACGCACTTCCGATTGCTGTTATCGGACTCTGCCTGCTGGCTATGGCAAAACCGACCTACAACGAGTGGGACTATGCCGAAAACGGCGCATTGCTGGAGAATGCGGTAAATGTCTTTTCGCTCTCCAATGTAGGATATTGGATAGGTGAATCACTCCTCATCGGATTCTTCGTATTCGCCTGCTCCATGCTGGCGGGAGTGGTAGCCGGAAACCCTGTGATGATGGGCCTTCTGGCAGTAGTGTTCAACTTCATATCCTATGCAGTGGCTCTGCCGATAATCTACTTCGAGTACCTGACACTCTACGGATGCGATGTTAAGACCACATTTCTGTTAAAGCTTCACCCGATGATTTACTCGATGTATCTGGGTGACGAGCACATGAGCGCCAAGTACATTTTGATGTATCTGGTTGTATCCTTGGCGATTCTGGCGCTGGCTTATATCCTGTACCAGAAGAGAGCGATGGAAAATACGGGCGACTCCGTAACATTCAATTCGTTCATCATGATTCTGGGCGATCTGGCCACCATCTGCGGTGCTGTTCTGGGCGGTCTGTATTTCGAACTGCTGGTGGAAAACAGCGTGACTATGAGATGGGTCGGATTTGCAGTAGGAAGTGTCATCACTTTCATCATCGCAAGAATGATCCTGACCAAGACACTCAGAATTTTCAACAAGCGTTCGCTGGTTAATTTTGCAATCTGCATAGCAATATTGCTGCTCCTCATCGGAGGATTTGAAGTGGATGCGCTTGGCATCTCACGCAAGGTTCCGAATCCCGAAAAGGTGCAGGTGGCCGAAATCTCCAGCATAGTTTACCTGACTATGGACGACAGCACCAGATACGACAGCACATTCTTCAACATTGAAGAACCGGGCGTTTCGTACACGGATATTGCTTTCTCAGAGACCGAAAATATCAAAACTATCTGCGAGATGCACCGCGCTATCGTTGCAGACAGAAAGAGCATTGAGGCAGGAGTCAAGGGAAACGACTTCAGGAACTGGAGCTTTACCATCAACTACGACAATGGTGAACTTTCAAGAAACTATACCGTTCCTTATGAATGGCTGGAAAACCATGATTATATCCGCGCGCTCTACGAGTCAGACGAGTTCAAGACCAAGTACAGTCTTGCAAACCTTAGAGCAGATGAAATTCAAAATGCTTATATCCAAAATACGATTTGCGGAGAAGGAATGGATTTCAGGAAGGACGAGATTGCAGACCTTTTCAAGGCTGTGGACAAGGACTTCGCAGCCAGAACCTATGCGCAGGAACGAGATTTCGGCAATGATGCGCTGGCATCTATTTCCATAGATTTGGCACAGAGAGCGGGAAACAGCAATCAGAAGACATTCAGCACTTTCAGCGTGCAGGTGAGAGAGTCTGATACAAATACCATTGCATGGCTCAAGGCTCACGGCTATGGCGGGATCATGGATATTGATTACGCTGCTATGACCAAAGCAGATGTGTATCTGAATGGTGAATTTGTAGGTACTGTAGACGGCAGCGATAATATCCGTGAATTGTACGAAAAAGGCAGCACGATTTATCCGAAAGACATGTACAACGATTCGGAGAATAAGAAATTCTATTGCCTTGACATCTACCGCAACCTGGGCAAGGACGATCTGACTCAGGGCCAGCTGGACCGCATGTACGATAACGGTGAAATATCTGAAGACGCATATAATAAGCATTCCGATAATTTGCCGGATGTGATGACCTGCATCTATATCGTACGAGAAGATGTACCGGAAGGGGTTATCAATTTTATAAAATAAAAGTCGGCGCCTGACAGCCGAGCTTTGAAAAAATCGGAGATGTTAAGTGTTTTTACTTGACATCTCCTTTTGTATATGATATATTCTTACGGGTGTCAAGGAATATTACTTGTCACAGCGAGGTGAGAAATGTTCGATAAGGTCACATCCGTCAGCCTTTTATATGATTTTTACGGCAATCTTCTTTCCGACAGACAGCGGGAAGTGGTGGGCATGCATTGCGACGACGACCTTTCTTTGGCAGAAATCGCCGAGGAACTGGGCATCAGCCGCCAGGGAGTGCACGACGCTCTCAAAAACGGACGCAGGGCCCTGGACGAATATGAAGAAAAGCTGGGTATGGTAAAGCGCTTTTCGGAAGAGACCGAAGCTGTGCGAGAGATAGACAGAGAATTGACGCTGATCATAGAGCAGTATTCCGGCGACGAAGTCCTGAAAGAGAGACTCTCCGCCATAAAAGATATTATAGACAAGATGGAGCTTTGATTCGGAGGTAAAGATGGCATTCGAAGGATTATCCGAAAGATTACAGGCGTCCTTTAAGAAGCTGAGGGGAAAGGGAGTCCTTACCGAAGCGGATATCAACGAGGCAATGCGGGAAGTCAAGCTGGCGTTGCTGGAAGCCGATGTAAACTTCAAGGTTGTAAAAGAATTTGTGGCTGCCGTAAAGGAAAAAGCCCTGGGCGCAGAGGTGCACCAGAGCCTGAATCCGGCACAGCAGGTTGTAAAAATAGTAAATGACGAGCTGGTGGCTCTGATGGGCGGCGCCGGCAGCAAATTGACATATTCCCCGAGAGGCTTTACCGTCCTGATGATGGTCGGCCTCCAGGGTACAGGTAAGACCACCACTTGCGGTAAGCTGGCACAATACCTGAAAAAGGAAGGCAAGCGCCCGATGCTCTGTGCCTGTGATATCTACAGGCCGGCAGCCATCGACCAGTTGGAAGTGGTAGGAAAGCAGACAGATACTCCGGTATTTACCATGAGAGACTGCCGTGAGCCCGAAAAAATCGCCGAGGCAGCTGTCAAAGAGGCGGAAGTCAAGGGCTATGACGTACTCATCGTCGATACG
>CAMPBN010000139.1 GCA_946638265.1 uncultured Bacillota bacterium | reverse complement strand
GCGGCAGATTCCACGGTCAACTACATCAGAAACTCCGTAAAGGTAGTCATCGATGCATATAACGGTACTACCGACTACTATATTGTGGATGCCGGCGATCCGATTGCCTGCACCATGCAGAAGATTTATCCGACACTCTTCAAGAACTATGCAGATATGCCGGAGGGCCTGAAATCCCACCTGAGATATCCGAATGCGCTGTTCTCGATCCAGGCAGGCGTTTACCAGAGATATCACATGGAAGATGTGCCTATGTTCTATCAGAACGAAGACAGATGGGCCATCGCCAATGAGATTTACGGCACTACCAAGGCCGGAATGAAGCCAAACTACTACATCATGAAGCTGCCGGGTGAGGCGCAGGCGGAATTTGTCAACACCATTCCGTACACTCCGATGGACAAGCAGAATATGATGGCGCTCTTCGTAGCACGCAACGACGGTGACCACTACGGAGAACTGGTACTTTACAAGCTGCCTAAGAACAAGGTTGTTTACGGACCTGAGCAGATTGAGGCGCAGATAGACCAGAACACCGAGATTTCCAAGGAATTCTCCCTGTGGAATTCATCAGGATCTACTTATACCAGAGGAAATATGTTCGTTATTCCTATCGAAAATTCCCTGATTTATGTAGAACCGGTATATCTGGAAGCTACCAACTCCTCCATTCCGGAGGTTAAGCGCGTGATCGTTGCATTCAACGACAAGATTGCATATGAAGAAACTCTCCAGCAGGCTTTGATCTCCCTGTTCGGCGATGCAGGCAGCGAGTCCGGCGGTAAGAATCCGGCAGAGCCTCAGCCTGAGCAGGAAGAGGGTCGTGACCTTTCACAGTCAGAGCTCATCACACTGGCCAACGAGGCATATGACAATGCCATCAAGGCTCAGCAGAACGGCAACTGGGCTGCTTACGGCACATATCTGGAGCAGCTGGAAAGCTATCTGGAGCAGCTGGCGGCAGGTAACTAGACTGCAGCAGAGAGGGATAGAGGTAATATAAAATGTTAGATTTAAATTATGACAAAATGCTTTTCACGATTCCGGCGGACAAGCACAGCCCGGCAGACATTGCCAGTATGCTGACCAACCATCCGGAAGTGAGATTTGTGTCCCTGGTGGGAATAGATATTGCGGGGCACGACACCGACGAAAAGATTCCGGTGAAGCTCTTCCTGGAAGATATGGAAGATCTTTTGTCCCATGGCGTTCAGACTGACGGCTCCAGCGTACTTTTGCCGAAGATTGCCAAGCTGAACAATGCCAAGGTGGACATCATCCCGGACCTTTCCGCCAACTGGTACGTGGACTACAACTACAAGAGCATCGATTACAAGACGGGGCTGCCTGTGGGTACCTTGAGAATTCCGGGTTTCCTGGTGCACAATGACAATTATGAAGTCGGCGCCAGAGTGATCCTGAAAAAGGCCATTGAAAAATTCAAGGAAGGCCTGAAAAAGGTGATCGAAGAAAACCCTTATGTATTTGAATATCTGCCGATTGACAGTACTGACGAGATTGATGACATCATTCTTACCAGTGCCACCGAGTTGGAATTCTGGGTCAAGACCCCGGACGATGAGGCAGATCGCGAGCAGCTTTCCACAGCACAGATTCTGAAGGAGCAATACTGGAAAAGGACCATCGGTCCTGTCAGAACCGCTTTGGAAGAAACTCTGGTAATTCTGGACAGATACGGATTTGGCGTTGAGATGGGCCACAAGGAAGTGGGCGGCGTCAAAGCCAAGATGGGAAATACCGGTCGTTACGACCATATCATGGAACAGCTGGAGATTGACTGGAAGTTTGCGGACGCCATGCAGGCTGCAGACAACGAAAATATGGTCAAGTACGTTGTCAACGACGTATTCCGATCTCACGGCCTCGATGTAAGCTTTATGGCCAAGCCGATGCCGGGAGTTGCGGGAAGCGGCGCGCACACGCATATGGGTATCGCAGTGAAATTGAAGAACGGCAAGACTGTAAATCTGTTCACTGCCAAGGATACTGCCAAAGACTACCTGAGCCCTGTGGGCTACGGCGCATTGTTCGGGCTCCTCAAAAATTATGAGGTCATCAATCCGTTCGTCAGCTCCTCCAACGACGCATTCAACCGTCTGAAGCCGGGCTTTGAGGCGCCTGTATGTATCGTTACATCGCTTGGGCATTCCGTGGAGCAGCCTTCCAGAAACAGAACGGTGCTGCTGGGACTGATCCGCGATATGAAATCTCCGCTGGCAACGCGCTTTGAGCTGCGATCTCCAAACCCTAAGAGCAATACCTACACCATTCTGGCTGCAGGCTATATGGCCATGCTGGACGGTATCAAGGCAGTGCTCGAGGCCAAGAAGACTCCGGAAGAGCTCTTAAAATCCATCAGCAAAAAAGCCGGTGAAGAGGATTTTTACTTCGAAAAAGATCGTCAATACCGCAGCGAAAAGGATGTATTCGAGGAATATTCCGCGGAAGAACGCGACCGCATTTTCGGAAAAGCGCCAAGGACGGTTTGGGAAAACATTGCGGCATTCGGCAAATATCCGGAGAGACTGGAAGTATTCAAGCGTTATGACGTGATGGATTGCACCACGCTGGAGTCCTACAAAGAGGCGGTTATTTCGCAGTGGGCCAACGAGCTGCACAACCGAATCATTCCAAACACGATGGATCTGATTCGTCGCTGCCGTAAGCGTCACAGCGAGCAGGACTGCACCAACTACGATGTAGCCAACTGGAAGAATATAGAGAAGCTGAGAAACGAGATCGGGCGTAACAGCCTGACTGAAACTTCCCTGTTGACGCAGATTTCGGATGCGCTTGACAATGGTGATTATGAGACCGCGTCCAACCTGCAGGTGCTGGTACAGCAAAAGGTGGAAGAGCTCAATGCGGCTTATCTGAAATACGAGAAAAATCTGTTTTAATCAGAGAAGAATAAATTTAGTTAAAAGCTTTCTTTGAAAGCTGAAGGAGATAGAAATGTTAGATATCAAACGCATCAGAGAAGATTATGAAGGTGTAAAAGCGGCAGTCGAAAGAAGAACCAAGGGAGACTTCGGTCTTTCCAATATTCCGCCGCTTGACGAAAAACGTCGCAAGATCCTGGCTGAAGTAGAGGCTCTCAAAAATCGCCAGAATGTGGTTTCCAAGGAAATCCCGCAGAAGAAAAAGGCCGGCGAAGACACCACCGAAATTATGGCTGAAATGAAGAAGGTTTCCGAGGAGATCAAGAAGCTGGATGCCGAGCTTTCTCAGGTGGAGGAAGATTTGAGAAATGCGCTGCTGAATGTGCCTAACACTCCAAACCCTCAGGTTCAGGTGGGAGAAGACGACAGCGCCAACGTTGAAATTCGCAAAGTCGGCGAGCCGACCAAGTTTGATTTTGAGCCGAAAGCTCACTGGGATCTGGGCGAAGACCTGGACATCTTGGATTTTGAAAGAGCAGCCAAGATTTCCGGCACCAGATTTACCGTTTACAAGGGTCTGGGTGCGCGTCTGGAAAGAGCTATCGAAAACTTTATGCTGGACCTGCACACCATCGACCAGGACTATGTGGAAATCCTGCCGCCTTTCATGGTAAACCGCGCAGCTATGACCGGTACAGGCCAGCTGCCGAAGTTTGAAGAGGATATGTT
>CAMPBN010000138.1 GCA_946638265.1 uncultured Bacillota bacterium | reverse complement strand
GACGGAAGAAGGAGCAGAATACGCAGATGCGCTCAAAAAAGCGCAGGAGCTGGGCTTTGCCGAGGCTGACCCGACTGCTGACGTGGAGGGCATCGATGCTGCCAACAAGCTTTGCATCCTGATGGGCACACTCTTTGACAAGTATGTGGAGCCTGACACTATCCCGAGAACGGGTATCACGGGCGTTACCAAGAAAGATATAGATGAAGCAAAGAAAAGAGGCGAGATCATCAAGCTCATTGCAGGCTGCAAAAAGGACGCGAAAGGCGACCTGACGTTCAGTGTGGAGCCGAAATGCCTGCCTGTTTCGCATCCGCTTGCAGGCGTTTCCAACGAGTTTAACGCCATTTATATCACGGGCAATGCCGCAGGAGAAATGATGTTCTACGGTCGCGGCGCGGGGTCCCTGCCTACAGGTTCTGCCGTAGCAGGCGATATTGTTGACATTTTGAGCTTGCTTTTTGGCTAGCAGGCGATACTGCAGGCATTTTGCGGGTAAGCAGGCGATATTGTTGATATTTGGGGCTTGCTTTTTGGACAGAAAATGTATACAATAGTTTGTGCCACGGCAAAAAAGAAGTTCGAGGCACATAGCCTTTGAAAATAAACGAAATGCGGAATTGCGGTTTTGGAGGAAAAGAATAAATGAGTTTATACAAAGAATGGACCAAGCTCATCGAAGAGCAGACAGACGAAACATTTGAAAAGTTCTGGGAAGAATATGCCGGAGCAGAGTCCAAAATCTATGCTGATATTTTATCTAACAAAAAGCAGCATGTAGAAGGCACTTTCGAAGAGCTGGCAAAGTCCTACGAAGTTCGTCCCGTAATGTTTATGGGATTCCTCGACGGCATCCAGTCCAGCCTGGAAAAGTCGCAAAACCTGGAAGAGATGAAGGAAACGGACAAAGTTTCCATGGACATCATCTGGGAAAAACTTTTCTACAATATGATTAATGCGGAAGCAGACCACCTCTACGGTCTTGAAGAATGGGAAAACATCTACACTGTCGAGGAAAGAAAAGAAATCGCAGACAAGTGGAGAAGATCCCGCACTGTAGTTAAGGAAAAAACTCCTGGCAGAAACGATCCTTGTCCATGCGGCAGCGGCAAAAAGTACAAGAAGTGCTGCGGCGCCGGCAAGTAGGAGACTTTCGGATTTCATTAACGACAAAAGATCAGAGATAGGATATGAGTAGTGTAAAGGGCACAATTTCAAAGGGAAACACAAACCTCACGGCCGAAAAAGTCCGTGAGGTTTTGGACGTATTAAAAAATTGCTATCCCGATGCAGAGTGCGCACTCGATCACGGAAGTATCTACCAGCTGGTGGTGGCTGTCTCTCTTTCGGCCCAGACCACGGATGCATCCGTAAACAAAGTGACACCTGCACTTTTTGCAAAATATCCGGATGCAAAATCCATGGCGGATGCGGCCAAAGCAGATTTTGAAAAAACGGTGGCGGATGTTACTTCCATGATCCGCAGCATCGGTATGTATCGCACCAAGGCGCAGAATGTGGTAAAGCAGGCTGTAGCCATTGTTGATAATTTCGGCGGGCAGGTACCGTCCGATATGGAAAGCCTCATGTCACTTCCGGGCGTGGGAAGAAAAACAGCAAACGTAGTAATGGCAGTGGGATTCGGACAGCAGGCAATGCCTGTCGACACCCACGTTCTTCGTGTTTCCCATAGAATCGGGCTGGCAGGAGAAAGCTCCGAAGGCAATCCGAATCTTACCGAAAAAGAGCTTATTTCCGTTATTCCGCACGACAGATTGACGGAAGCTCATCATAGTTTGATATTTCACGGCAGAGCCTGTTGCACTGCAAGATCTCCAAAGTGCGGAGAATGCAGAGTAGCGGAGTACTGCTGTTTTTTTGCGGCATCTGTGGAAAATATTTTTAAGAAATAGAACCCCGGCGGTGCCTGAATATAGTAAAGGAAAGAAAAGACATGGCAATGCATATAGTTTTTGTGCAGCCGGAAATTCCGCCAAACACGGGCAATATCGCCAGAACCTGTGCGGCTACCGGCAGCGTGCTTCATCTGGTAAAGCCGCTGGGCTTTTCAATTGACGACAAGTCCCTCAAGCGTGCCGGACTTGACTACTGGCAATATGTGAAACTGGAAGTCCACGAATCGCTGGACGATTTTATGGCAAAGTACGGCCCGGCAGGGGAAAACCGCAGAATGTGGCTGGCCACCACCAAGGGCACCCACCGCTATGCGGATGTCAGTTACATGGACGAGGATATGATACTTTTCGGGCGCGAAACGGCGGGCCTTCCAAGGGATTTTATCGAGGCTCACAAGGAGCAGACTGTGAGGATCCCGATGAGCGAGGACACCAGGCTCAGGTCCTTCAACCTCTCAAATTCAGCCAACATCATACTTTTCGAAGCATTGCGCCAGCAGGGCTTTCCGAACCTCGAATAAAAAGGCCGCATTTGATCGAGAAAATGGCATAAATCTTGCCCAGAATATACAAAAATATCCCTAAAGGTGTTATAATCGATAATGGATTATAGTCTGAAGGAGGAAAAACTGATGCGTCTTGGCTTCGACATAAAACAAGAGCAAAAACAGACCATGGCCATGACCACAGAGCTGGTGCAGGCAATAAAGCTTTTGCAGTTGAATTCGCTGGAACTTTCGGCATATATGCAGGAGCAGCTCCGCGAAAATCCGGTGCTTGAGACCTCTTTTTCCGACAGCCAGCCGCAGGAGACTTTCCATGAAAGAGACGACTGGAATGACAATCGCTCTTCCTCCGAAACAGACTGGACCGAGCAGATCGAAAGACTGATAGACGCAGGCAAAGGCGATATCAGCTACCGCCAGAAGGAAAACCGCGGTGCGGACGAGGGCTACAGCTACGAAAACTTCGCAACCGGTGTTGAGACATTGAAGGAGCATCTCAAGATGCAGCTTCATATGGCGCCGCTTACGGGAGAAGACGGAAAACTGGCCGATTACATCATAGAATGCATAGATGACAACGGTTATCTCAATATAGAAATATCCGAGATTGCAAAGCATTTCGGAATCAGCCCGCAGCATGCCGAGGAGGTACTGAAGGTAATTCAGACATTCGAGCCATCCGGCGTGGGGGCACGCAACCTCAAGGAGTGCCTGCTCATTCAGCTGGAGAATGCGGGAACTTGCAGTCCGGAACTGAGACAGCTCATCAGCTGCCATATGGAGGATCTGGCGGCCAACAAGATAAGCCGCATTGCCAAGGAAATGGATATTCCCGTAAAGCGCCTGCAGGAGCTTTGCGACATCATCCGCAGTCTGGAACCAAAGCCGGGCAGACAATATGCCGGTAGCGACATTGCAAGATATATCATTCCGGATATTTCAATAGAAAAAGTGGGCGACCAGTATGTGGCAACGCTGAATTCAGGCAGTCTTCCGCAGCTGAGAGTCAGCACATTTTATCAGAACATGCTCAGAAGAGCCAAAAATGACAAGGAGCTTTCAGACTATCTGAAAGAAAAAGTAGACTCCGCGATGTGGCTCATCCGCAGCATTGAACAGCGCAATTCCACCATTCTCAAGGTGGCGGGCGCCATCGTAAACCATCAGAAGGAATTTTTCGACAAGGGAGAAGACTTCCTGAAGCCTTTGACGCTGAAGCAGATCGCCGAAGAAGTGGGAGTACACGAATCCAC
>CAMPBN010000137.1 GCA_946638265.1 uncultured Bacillota bacterium | reverse complement strand
AAAAAGAGGATGAAGAGGCGTTCCGCCTGACGGACGCGCAGGCCGCGTCTTTGGCGGCGATTGGCGAAGCCATCGCCGCGGGACGCCATGAGATATTCCTGCTGCATGGCGTCACCGGCAGCGGGAAGACCGAAGTCTACATGCAGGCTGCCGCAAAGACGCTGGCCCGCGGCCAAAGCGTCATCGTGCTGGTGCCGGAGATTTCCCTGACAGGGCAGATCATTCGACGCTTTTTCAGCCGCTTTGGCGAAGGCAGCATAGCAGTGCTTCATTCAAAACTTTCAAACGGACAAAGATATGACGAGTGGCAAAAAATCAGGCAGGGCGGAGCCAAGATAGTGATCGGCGCCCGCTCTGCAATATTTGCCCCGCTTGAAAACATAGGCCTCATCATCATGGATGAGGAACATGAAACTTCATACAAATCGGACATGTCCCCCAAATATGACACCTTGGAGATTGCAATCAAACGCGCAAAGGCTTTTGGCGGCTCGATCATCCTGGGCAGTGCCACGCCGTCCGTGGTTTCATACGAAAGAGCGCAGGAAGGGATTTACACGCTTCTCACTCTTCCGAAGAGATACAACGAAGTAGCGCTTCCGAGAGTCCGGACAGTGGACATGCGAAAGGAACTTTTGGCAGGCAACAAAACCATCCTTTCCAGAGACCTGGCAGCTGCCATGGAAGAAAATCTGGCTGCCAAAAAGCAAATCATTCTCTTCCTCAACAGAAGAGGATATTCCACATTCATCTCATGCAGAGAATGCGGTTATTCCATGAAATGCCCTGAATGCGGCATATCCATGACTTATCACAAAGAAAGCAAGGCTGCGCTTTGCCACTATTGCGGCAGGAAGTTTCCGCTTCCCACCGTATGCCCGAAGTGCGGCAGCAGATATATCAAACATTTTGGCGCAGGCACCGAAAAGGTGGAGGAATTTATCGGCAGTCTTTTCGAAGATGCGCGCATAGCCAGACTGGACTTTGATACTGCCAAAGCCAAAGGCAGCACGGAAAAAATTTTGGGAGATTTCGGAAAAGGAAAGACTGACATACTGATCGGTACGCAGTTGGTGGCAAAGGGCCTGGATTTTCGCAATGTAGGCCTGGTGGGCATCATCTCGGCGGATGTTTCCCTGAATATACCGGATTTCAGAGCATCTGAGCGTACATTCCAGCTGATTACTCAAGCCGCAGGAAGAGCAGGCAGGGGCGACGAAATCGGGGATGTAATAATACAGACATATACTCCTGAGCATTATGCGGTGAAGGCCGCTGCCGCCCAGGATTATGATACATTTTACAAAAAAGAAATTCATATGAGGCAGTTTCTCGGCTATCCGCCTTTTTGCGACCTGGCGCAGATGATTTTTCGCGCGGAAGACGAAAAAGAGGCAGCTGCCCTGGCACGCGAAGGCTATGAATTTCTAAGGAGAATGATGGGTGAAAAGCTTTCAGCAGGTCTTTTCCCGCCAAAGCCGGCACCTCTTCGTTCCGAAGGCGGAAAATTCCGCTACCAGCTCCTTTTGAAAATTCCAAAAGGCGAGCGCGCACGCTGCGCAGCCTACATCAGCGCACTCAAACAGGAATTTTTCAAAAAAGGGAAAATCAATCAAAAGAAAAATCAGGCATTGCTGCTGGTGGACTTCAACCCTTACGGCATGCTCTAGACGACAAAAAAGGAAGTGTAAAAATGGCATTAAGAAATGTTGTAAAAGAAGGAGATCCAATCCTTCGCAAGACCTGCAAAGAAGTTAAAGAAGTAAACGATCATATCAGAATGATCCTCGATGACATGCTCGAGACTATGAGAGACGCACAAGGCGTCGGCATCGCAGCGCCACAGGTGGGTATCCTGCGCCGCATGTTCATAGCAGAGCCTTCCGAGGATGAGCTTTATTTCGTGATAAATCCTGTGATCAAGCTGGCTGAAGGTTCACAGACAGGCAACGAAGGCTGCCTTTCCGTGCCGGGCCTGGTGGGCACTGTGGAAAGACCGGAACACGTCATCATGGAGTGCCTGGACAGAGACGGCAATCCGCAGACTATTGACGTCGAGGGCTTTGCAGCCGTCGTTCTTTCACACGAATACGACCATTTGGACGGTATCCTCTATACGGACAAAGCCACGGAAGTGTTTGAGCCGGCTGCAGACGATGAAGAGGAGTACGAGGAGGAATAGCCTTGAGAATAGTTTTTATGGGGACGCCGGATTTTGCGGCGACGGCCCTGAAAGAGCTGGCAGAAAGCGGTCATGAAGTGGTGATGGTGGTTTCGCAGCCGGATTCCCAGAGGGGAAGAGGCAAGAAGGTGCAGCCAACGCCTGTGAAGGAAATGGCCATGAATTACAATCTGCCGGTTATTCAGCCGGAAAAGATCTCAAAGGACAGAGGAGTTATAGACAAACTTAAGATGCTAAAGCCGGATTTGGCAGTAGTGGCAGCCTTCGGGCAGATTCTTTCAAAGGAAGTTTTGGATATTCCGCGCCTTGGTTCCATCAACATCCATGCATCGCTTCTTCCGAAATATCGCGGCGCGGCTCCGATCCAGCGCGTGATCATGGACAGGGAAGAAAAAACAGGCATCACCATCATGCAGATGGCGGAAGGTCTGGACACCGGCGACATGATTTCGAAGGTGGAAGTGGCCATAGGTGATAAAAATTTTGAAACCCTTCACGACGAGCTGGCAGCAGCGGGAGCAAAGCTTCTGATGAAAACATTGCCTGACATCGAATCGGGCAAGACAGTGAAAACTCCGCAGGATGATGCTCTTTCCACATATGCCAAAAAAGTGGAAAAATGGGAAGGCGAACTGGACTTTTCAAAGGATGCGGATATTCTGGCAGCAACGGTACGCGGATACTACGGCGCATATACCTATCTGGACGGCGAAGTTTTCAAAGTCTGGAAGGCGGAGCCAAGAGAAAATGCTGCGGATGAAAAGCCGGGCACCATTTTGGAAGCCGGAAACGACGGAATCCTGGTGAAAGCAGGCAAAGGTGCGCTAAATCTTTTGGAAGTGCAGGCCGCCGGCAAAAAGAAAATGAATACAGGGGATTTTTTGAGAGGAAGACAGCTGACCAAGGGCCAATGCTTTGGAAAATAGGCGATTCCTCATGCAAGAGGTGAATTAGAAGATGGATCCGAACAGAAAAACAGCTTTTGCTGCGCTATACGATGTGGAAGAAAAACAGGCTTATTCCAACCTGGCCCTGAACCATCAAATGATTTTGGGCAGTCCTTCCTCGCCGGCATTTGTAAGAGAGCTGGTGTACGGCGTTTTGGAGAACAAGCTTTATTTGGACTATATCATCGGCAAACTGGTGCCGTCAGGCCTTTCAAAGGTTAAGAAAAAAGATCTGATAGTCCTGGAAATGGGAATATATCAGCTGGCTTTCATGGATTCGGTGCCGGAATATGCGGCAGTGAACGAAAGTGTGGTGCTGGCACAGAAATATTGCAAAGGCAGAGACCGTTTTATCAATGCGGTTTTGCGCAACTATCTCAGAAAAAAAGATGAAATCACTCTGCCCGAAAAAGAAGCCGATCCGGTGCGTTACCTTTCGGTAAAATATTCGTACGAGCCCTGGATCATCAGGCTCTGGCTGCAGCAATACAAGCCTGAATTTGTGGAGGAACTTTTGGCAGCAGGCAATGATACGCCGCCGCTTACTCTCCGCGTCAACAATCTGAAGGCCGGCAAGTACGAAATACTTGAAAAAC
>CAMPBN010000136.1 GCA_946638265.1 uncultured Bacillota bacterium | reverse complement strand
AAAATCTCGTCGCCGTTTCTGCCTGCTTTTGCAGCCGCTTCATTTTTGATTTTGGTGATTTCTTCAATATTGCTCTTAATGGACATACCCTGCCTTCTTTCCGTAATCAGTTTGGGTGTTTTAATATTTCATCGTATATTTCAACGGTGCTGACCTGTTTGCCGTCATCCCCCGTGAATGAAGACACCTTCACAATGGCTTTTTCGCCGTCACTGGTGATGATTTTGATAGGTTTGAAGACATAGTCGCCGGTGGAATTTTTTACATAAACTCCCGGCATTCCGTCTTCTGCCGTGATGCATCCGTTCGGAACGATGATGCCGCTGTAGTCGGCAGTGATCACCGTGACATCGACTTCACGCATCATGGAAAAGTCTTCATAGTATCTGTTGGTGCTGAAAGTCACCTGCCACTTGTCTCCCTCATTTTCCATGGAATACACTTTGGCTGCTATGCTTGCCTTTGGCAGGCATATTGTGACATTATTGCCCACTTCGTATTTTGAAATATCTCCGGCATCCACCCACGTGGTAAGGAACCAGAGGCTGTTATCGCAAATCTTATAAATCGGCTCGCCCTTGCGCGCTGTCCCCCTTGTCAGGTTGACCTGCTCTGCGGAAATATCCTCCACATCTTTGAAACTCAGGCCTTCCATCGTCTCCGGCGTGAAAAAGGTTTCATACCCGTCCGCGAAGTAGCTGACGCAACCGTTAAATGCAGCCGCATAGTCCGCAGTCATCACTGCTCCTTCGCCGAGCCTTGAGGCTATCTCCGCAAATTTGGGATTTTCCTTTTCCAGCTCCGCGGATTTGGCAATGGAAAGCGTCTTAACTCCGCTTCGCACCTGAGTGTCCTGCGATATGTAATAGTTCAGGCTGCCGCTACTGCCTGCCAGATATACGGTTTCGCTGCGCACCACATAGCATTTCACTTCGTCAGTTATCTGAAGAGTTGCGTATTTCAGGACCGTGGTGGGAGTGAGCGCTCCCGTCACCTTCGGAATGGCATAGACTATCACAAGCAGTGCCGTCATGATTATGATGTATAAAATTAAAAAGACTTTTCTCTGCATTATTTTACACTACCTTTGCACCTTTTCCAATACCTTTTTATGAGCCTTGTCCAGGCCTTCCGCATGCTCTTTCACATACTTTTCGAAAAGGTCGGGCCTGCGCTCGCGTGTCAATATCAGTGACTGCTCAAAGTTCCAAAGCTCAATCAGCTTGTGGTTGCCGTTTGTCAGCACCTCAGGCACCTCCAGATCCCTGTAATTTCGCGGCTTGGTATATTGCGGATATTCCAGGAGTCCCGAATATATCGACTCGCCCAGCGCCGAGCTTTCGCCCGAAAGCACTCCCGGTATCAGCCGCGCCACTGCGTCTACCAGAACCATGGCAGGCAGCTCTCCGCCCGTCAGCACATAGTCGCCTATCGAAATTTCTTCCATATCAAAATAGTCGATAGCTCTCTGGTCCACGCCTTCGTAGTGGCCGCAAAGGATCACCAGCTCGTCAAGCTCCGAAAGCTCGCGGATTTTGGTCATATCCAGCACTTTGCCGCGCGGTGACATGTAGACCACCTTTTTGTTTGCACGGCAGCGCCCATTATCGCCGTCTTCGCGGATGCCGCCCTGTACGCCCACAGCTTCAAGCGCATCGAAAATCGGCTGAGCCAGCATCAGCATACCAGCGCCTCCACCGAAAGGATAATCGTCCGCCTTTTTATGCTTGTCCGTGCTGTAGTCGCGGATATTGGTAAGATGCACATCCAATATATCGTTTTCACAGGCTCTCCCCAAAATGCTGCCGCCCACTACAGGCTCAAACATTTCCGGAAAAAGCGTCAAAATATCTATTTTCATAAGTCTCTCCTAAAAAGGCATATCCGACTAGTCGAACAAGCCTTCGATAGGTCTTATAATTATCTTTTTTGCTTCGAGATCTATATCTTTCACAAACTCTCCGACAGCAGGCACATAGCCCGGTTTGCCGCTTTCGAGCCTGATTTCGTACACATCCTGTGCGCTGTTTTGAAGCACGTCCTTCAGCACACCGATCTTTCCACCCGCTTCGTCCACTACTTCCATGCCGATCAGGTCACGGATATAATATGTGTCCTCCGGCAGTTCCGGCAGCTCCGATTCGAGTATGTAGAGGCCCTTTCCTTTCAGCGCCTCCGCCGCATTGCGGTCGTCCACGCCTTTCAGCTTTAAAATTACGTTTGCAGCCTGATATCTGACCTTGGAAATTTCATATCTTCTGTCTTCCACCAGCACGCTGTCAAGGCGCTCAAACCTGTCCGGATCCGAATAGTTGTACACCTTCACTTCACCGCGAAGGGCCACTGCATTAACGATCTGACCGATCTTAATCTTTTCGTCCGCCATTTTTCTCCTTTAAAATTTAAACACAAGGCACATATACTGAATATATGTGCCTCAAAAATCAGTAAATCCGTACTTACTGCACGATTTCTACTACTACCTTTTTGTTTGCTTTGGTGGCAGCGGCTTTTACAACTGTACGAATCGCCTTTGCGATCCTTCCCTGCTTGCCGATCACTTTTCCCATATCTTCGTGGGCCACCTTCAGCTCGATAACCACAGTCTGTCTCTCGGATCTTTCTGTCACTTCGACAGCGTCAGGGTTGTCAACAAGTGATTTTGCAATCGCTTCAACCAATTTTGTCATTAGGTTCACCGCTTTCTTACTCAATGATACCGGACTTTTTGAACAGGCCCTTTACTGTTTCTGTAGGCTGTGCACCGTTAGCAAGCCACTTCTTTGCCTTTTCGGAATCGATGTTGATCACCTTTGGGTCCTTCATTGGATCGTAGAAACCGATTTCTTCGATGAATCTGCCGTTTCTAGGTGCTCTTGCATCAGCAACAACTACTCTGTAAAAAGGCTTCTTGTGTGCGCCCATTCTCTTAAGTCTGATCTTAACCATGATAAAATTTCTCCTTTATATCTTTTTTATAATAATATTTTATATATAAATTCTTATGAATTTACAAACTGTTATGTAATTCGGGATTTCCTCTAAAGTCCCATGTTTTTCATCATCTGCTGCATCTTGCGGTTTTTCTTGCCGCCGCCTGTCATCATCTTCATCATCTTCTTGGCTTCTTCATAGCGCTTGATGAGATTGTTGACTGCGGAAACCGGCTGGCCGCAGCCTGCCGCAATACGCTTTCTCCTGCTGGCATTCAGGATGGAAGGATCGTTTCTCTCCGCCTTAGTCATGGAAAGTATGATGGCCTCCATGCGGATGAATTCCTTTTCGCTTTCCTCCATGTCCACATCCTTCATGTTGGCACCGCCAAGTCCCGGCAGCATGCTGATAATCTTGGCAACGCCGCCCATTTTGCGAACCTGGTTGAACTGCTCCAGGAAGTCTTCCAGAGTAAAGCGATTTTTGCGCATCTTTTCTTCCAGGATGGCCGCCTGCTCGTCATCGTAGCTTTCCTGCGCTTTTTCGATGAGAGAAAGCATATCACCCATTCCCAGGATTCGGGATGCCATACGCTCAGGATGGAAAGGTTCAAGGGCATCCAGCTTTTCGCCGGTACCGATGAATTTGATAGGCTTGCCTGTTACCTTCTTTGCGGAAAGTGCCGCGCCGCCTCTGGAGTCACCGTCCAGCTTGGTCATGATGATGCCGTCCACGCCCAGCTTTGAATCAAAGCCTTCTGCGGCGTTCACAGCGTCCTGACCTGTGAGGGCGTCCACTACCAAAAGTATT
>CAMPBN010000135.1 GCA_946638265.1 uncultured Bacillota bacterium | reverse complement strand
ACAGCCACCCGCGGACAGATCGTGACTATGCTTTACAGATACTTTAATCTGTAGTTCGCATCGAATCTGAAAATCAAAATTTAAGAAAAACGCATCCTGAATTGCAGAAATCGCAAATTGGGATGCGTTTTTTATTGGAGACATATTGGCGTTGTGCAATACGAAACGCGGTTTTGCAATACGAAACTTTTTAACGCTTTTTCAGGGATTTTTTTCTCAAATTGCTTGCAAGGTGCTTTTTGCAGTGCTAGAATCAAGGCAAATCGTAGAGTAAGCAATGTGCGTGAAGTGTCTCGGGATGGGATGTTGCCCGGGAACGAAAAGAATGGCTTCGGCCGTCCCTTGCGATGCATTGCTGCGTCCGCTACTACACCGAGCAAGAAGTCCTTTCTTAATTAGTGTAGTAACTAGAAAGGAGTTTCATATGCAAAAGACAAACACCTCAAGGCTCGTTATGATGGGCCTTCTGATGGCGATGGAAATCATCCTCACCAGATTTTTATCAATCAACACACCAATTCTCAGACTGGGCTTCGGCTTCCTGCCAATCTCCATTCTGGGCATCCTGTACGGACCGCTTTGGGCAGGCCTGACTTATGCGCTGGGCGACATCCTGGGAGCCAATCTCTTCCCAACCGGCGACTTCTTCCCGGGCTTCACATTGTCGGCTTTCCTGACAGGTATGGTTTTCGGCAGTATCCTCTACGGACACGAAGTGACATGGAAGCGCAGCTTTCTAGCATCTGCCATTGTGGTACTGTTCATCGATTTGTGCCTGAATACATATTGGCTTTCCATCCTGATGGGAAAAGGCTTTATCGTATTGCTGCCTACGCGTATCATGAAGGTGGCATTCAGCATCCCGGCAGAGACTATTCTCATCAAACTGGTTTGGGACAAGGCATTCGTTAAGACTCACCTGTCCACCAGACTTAAAGCTACTACCAACTAAATACAGAACCAAGATTTAAATCCCGGAGCCATCCTTCCGGGATTTTTTATTCCGCCCGACCTGTGGTATAATGGGGATGCAATAAAAAGGGACACACAGGAGGCGGCTATGAGACTGACTGTAAAAGAAATCGCAAAGGCTCTGGGGCTTTCCAACGAAGCCATCAGATATTACGTGGATGAGGGACTTATCCATCCTCAAAAAAATGAGCGAAACAATTATTGGGAATATTCTTCCGACGATCTGATCCGCCTGACGGACATACTTTTTTATCGCAGCCAGGGGCTGGGCATCAGCGAAATCAAGATGATCATGAACGGACTGCCGCTTTCGGAGTTCGGGCAGATGCTTGACGACAAAAAGAGCCAGATTATCGAAGAAATCCACAGGCTCAGCGAGCAGCTCTGGAGTATCAATGACTGGTCCACCAAGGTGCGCCAGGAGCGAAATCTGGTGGGGAAATTTGTCATCGGCGATATGCCCACTTCCCTGCGCCACGAGAAGGACTACGAAGAGGGCGTGCATCTGGCGGAGTATCTGGAAAGCAGCTTTGATATAGAAAAGGAAGATTGGGGCGACATTTCCATCTCGTTTTTCTATGATACCCGTGAAAAAGAGCCGACTCTGCGAAAATACATATCCGTAGAGAACAACCGCCGGCTGAAGGCATCTGCGAACAATCTGGGCGGCTATGTGGAAGAGGTGAAAAACTGCCTCATCACGGAAGTTCATTTCAGCGAAGACCCGGAAGAGATGATAGCCCCCATCATTGCACATGCGGGAGCCGAAGGCTTAAAACTGGCCGGCACATTTTACGGCAAAGAGAATACAAATTACTATGTGGACGGAAAGCGCCTGGGACTTTACAGGGTGTACGCGCCTATTGAGCCTTGACCGCGCGGGCGGCGCGAGCTTCAACGATATAAAGTGATGAAAATATTTCTGAAAACTATTGACCTCGTGGTTACCACGGGGTTTATTCTTTTATCTGGAAGGAGGTGACCAAAACCAATGACTGCAATACCAAACAAAGATATGGAAAAACTAAAAAGCAGTATGGAAGAAGAAATACCGGAAATATTAAAGGACCTTGCGGATTTCATCGCCATTCCCAGCGTCTCCGCCGATCTTGATGAAGTGGAAAAAGCGTTGGATTACATCCTGGAACTGGCACGCGGTATGGGCTTCAGCGCACGGACCTGCTGCCACCACCGTGTGGGCGTTATCGAGTACGGCGAAGGCGACGAAACTCTTGGCATACTGGGGCACGTGGACGTGGTGCCGCCGGGAGATCCGAAAAATTGGGAAAGCCATCCTTTTAAGATGGATATTCGAAACGGCAGAGCTTACGGACGCGGCACCATCGACGATAAGGGCCCTGTGATGCTTTGCCTGCACGCTTTGAAGGTTCTGAAAGATAGTGGGCTTCCGGTAAAGAAAAAGATTCAGCTGATTCTCGGCACCCAGGAAGAAGTGGAATGGGTGGATATGCGGGAATATGTCGAATCTGAAAAGCTCCCGGACTATGGCTTTACGCCGGACGGGGAATATCCTCTTTGCAACATCGAAAAGGGTATCATAGATGCGGACTTTTGCTATGACCTGAGCGAAGAGGACTTGGCGCCGGAGAAGGGGCGCTGCAAGATAGGTAGTATAGATGCGGGAATAATGGCTAACGCCGTGCCGGGGTTGGCAACGGCGCAGCTGCACGAACAGACGGACGGTGGAATCAGCGCGAAGAACCTTGAAATCAAGGGCAAGGCGGTACATTCCAGCATGCCGGCCAAGGGAGAGAACGCTATATATCTTTTGGCAGGCAAATGCCGTAATGACGGAGTTTGCGGCAGACTGGCGGAAATTCTCTATTTCCTGACGGATTGTTTTGCTTCCATCTATGGAGAAGAAATCGGTCTTAAGTCGGAAGGAGAATATTATCGGGGAGAATTTGTTCACAGAAATACTTTTTCGCTGACGATGTTCAAAACGGAGGGAAATCAGGTAAGAGCCCATGTGAACATCAGGTACGCCTTCGGCACGGAACCGGAAGATATCATCCGCGTGCTGGAGAATCTGGCGAAAAAGAGCGGAGGCAGGCTCGAGGTAAACGAGTCGATGCCGGCCGTGTATGTAGGAAAAGATCGAAAATTTGTTGGCAGGATGATAGAGGCTTATGAAGAGGCCACGGGTCTGAAGCACGAAGACACTCTGGCCTACGGCGGGGCATATGCCAAGGCCATGCCGAATGTGGTTTCATTCGGGCCGCTTTTCCCGGATGAGGTGGACACCTGCCACGAGGACAACGAATATTTCGATCTGGAGAGCATGAGGAAAAATGCACTGGTAACCATCCTCGCGCTTGCTAAAATATGTCTTACGGACGAACGCCTCGGGTGAGGCGGCTCAAAAAAGAAAGGAGCGTTATAATGGAATTTGGATTTTTGTCTTTGATACCGGTCATCGTCATCCTGGTGCTGGCGCTGATCACAAGAGAAACCTTCCTGTCCCTCTTTGTGGGCGTGGCAGTGGGCTTTCTCATGATAGCGGGAGGGCATCCGGTGGAAGCTTTCAATGGCTTCCTGGATTCGCTCTACGTGGTAATGACGGATGAAAATACGGCATGGGTGCTGATGATATGCGGACTTTTCGGCTCCATGGTCATGCTGATTACGGAATCCGGCGGCGTTTTGGGGTTTTCAAGATTTATGGAGAAGTTCCTGAAGACGAGAAAAGCAACTCTCATCGGGACCTGGATCCTCGGAATTATTGTATTTGTAGATGATTATCTGAACTGTCTGGCCGTGGGTGCCGCAGTCGGCTGCGGCATTGGCATTTCTGTCAGCCGCGGCGCA
>CAMPBN010000134.1 GCA_946638265.1 uncultured Bacillota bacterium | reverse complement strand
GTGACAAGAATTTCAAAAAGGTGGGAACAGGGACTTACAAAGAAGAAAACTATAGGGAATTTGCCACTCTTACTCTCAGCGAAAACGAATATTATTTTGGCGAAAAGCCCAAGAACAAACTGGTATTTCAGATCCTGCCGGACAGAAATTATGCCGTGAACATGACTCAGGCAGGCGATATTTCAATGTTTTTCGGAGATGCGGACGAAAAGGACAGTATTCTCTCCAGATACGACCTGAAAGTAAAGACCTTCCTGACCAACAAAGCTGTGGCCATCGGATTCAACTGCAGCGGCGAAAAGCTGGCGAAACCTCAAATGCGGCAGGCTCTGGCTTATGCGATAGACGCAAAAGAACTTCTGAAAAACGGCTTTTACGGCAATGGCCTTCAGACGGACAGCCTTTTCTATCCGGGATTTTACGGACTTGAAGATGAAAAGGACAAATATCCGAAGAACAACGAAAAAGCGGGATATCTTTTGAAAGTGCAGGGGTACGAGGACAGCGACGGAGACGGATTTGTGGATAAATCGGGCGAAAATCTGACCATAACCGTTCTGACGCCTGGCTTTGACGAGCAGAGGGTGAAGGCTGCCGGAATCCTGGCAGGCCAGCTGAAAGAAGCCGGCATTGCGACCGAAATCGTGACAGCTTCGCAGGAAGAATTCAGCGCCAAGCTTGCATCAAGAGCATATGATATTTTCCTGGGCGAGCTGACATTTGACGAAAAATATGACATGTACAGCCTGCTTTCGGGATATGTGACGGGCTGCGGATACAGCGGCGAAAAACTGCTGGCTTTGGCTCATGAGGTTGAAAAAGGGCAGGATGTCGAGCTGCGCCGGGAAAAGATCAAAGAGTTTAAGACGGTCCTCACATCGGAGCTGCCGTACTATTGCCTTTTCTACAAAGAAGATGCCTGCTACATGTCCGATTATTTCGAAGGAAAAGTGGAGCCTGTTTTCCACAACCACCTCAGAAACAGCGGAGAATGGAGATGCAAATATCCCGAAAATTCTGAAGCAAATTAGCTAAAGTTTTTTGATAAAATTTGCAAATTATCCCTTGACCTAATGCCACCGTTATGATAATATTCTAGTTGTCGATGCGAAAGGCATTGGGCAATTTGCGGCTGTGGCGGAATAGGCAGACGCGCACGTTTGAGGGCCGTGTGGGTAACACCGTGCTGGTTCGACCCCAGTCAGCCGCACCAGACAGTCTCCCGTAACAGGGAGACTTTTTTTATTCGTTTTTCAGGTTGACATGACACAAAATTTTAGATTATAATTTATATTGCTTGTGCATATGCATATTGAAAAAGCAATCTGCCGGCGTGATGGAATTGGCAGACGTGCAGGACTCAAAATCCTGTGGTGGCAACACCGTATGGGTTCGACCCCCATCGCCGGCACCATGTTTGATTTGTAGGAGGTACATGTATGAAAGGTAGCGAAGCTTTAATTCAATTTTTACCGCTTATTATAATCTTTGTGCTCTTCTATTTTCTGATGATCAAGCCTCAGAAAAAGAGAGAAAAGCAGACTCAGGACATGCGTAACAGCGTGCAGCCGGGAGACGAGATTGTAACTATCGGCGGTATCTGCGGAAAGATCGTAAAGACCAAGGACGAAACCGTAACTATCCAGGTAGGCGCAGACAAAGTAAGATTTGAGATCATGCGCTGGGCCATTTCCAAGGTGGAAAAGTCTTCCGCTTCCAGAAAGCCTGTTGAAACAGAAGAAGAAGCTCCAAAGAAGTCTCTGCCAAAGCGTCTCAAGAAGGCCGAAAGCGAGGCACCTGAAGCTGCAGAAGCTGCTGCAACCGAGTCCAAAGAGGCTCTTGCAAAGGCTCTGGGCGAAGAAGAGTAGGGCATTGCCGAAAATACAATTTACCAAGTTTAAAAAACAGCTCAAACGGGCTGTTTTTTATTTTTCCAATACATATGAAAAAACAGACGAAAAATTTTATTTAATTTTGCAATAATATATTGAAATTACTTGTGCTATAGCAAAATATACAGTATAATATTTTGTATGCTTTTTTATGGTGGGGGAGTATCGAAAACCTGCCGGAAAAGCATCGCAGAAGTTAGAAAGAAGGCGGTTTATTAAAATGAATCAGAATTTGAAAAAGGGCTTGGCACTTATCATCTGTCTGTGCATCCTCTTTGGATGGTATCTCACCATCTTTGGTGTAGGCAGCATGCACTCAATCAAGGACAAGCTCAACCTGGGACTGGACATCAAAGGCGGTGTTTATGTTCTTTTCGAAGCTCAGACCGATGCGACAGGCGATGAGCTGAAGACAATTATGGAACAGACAAGAGCTGTCATGGAAAATCGTGTAAATCAGATGGGCCTGGCAGAACCTGTTGTTACCATAGAAGGTGAAAAGCGTATCAGAGTAGAGCTTCCGGGCGCAGAAAATGCACAGGATGCCATCAATACCATCGGACGTGTGGCACAGCTCCAGTTCACACTGGCAGACGGCAGTCTGGTGCTCGACGGCGGTAATGTAAAGGACGCCGGCACTTCCACGGACAGCGAACACGGCGGATACGCAGTATCACTCGAATTTGACATGGACGGAGCAAAACTCTTCGAAGAGGGAACAAGACAGGCATTGGCAGGCGTCACTCCTATCAGTGAGGAAATTAACAGCCACGCCATCATCATCTTCCTCGACGGAGAAATCATTTCAGCGCCGGTAGTTTCCAACGTTATTTCCGGCGGCAAGTGTGTCATCACCAGATCCAATGTAGGCGGATACACTCAGAAAGAAGCAGCAGAGCTGGCAGCCCTCATCAGAGGCGGTGCACTGCCTGTAGAGCTGGCTGAGATCAATTCCGGCTCCCAGACAGCCACAATCGGCGAAACTGCATTCACCAAGTCCGTTATGGCAGGTGCCATCGGCATGGGCCTGATCTTCGTGATCATGATCGCAGCATACAGCATTATGGGTCTTGCAGCATGTATCGCTCTTGCGCTTTATGTAATCATCGTACTCTGGACCATGGTGGGAATGGGCGCCGTTCTGACGCTGCCGGGCATCGCCGGTATCATCCTCTCCATCGGTATGGCGGTGGACGCAAACGTAGTTATCTTCTCACGTATCAGAGAAGAAATCATGGCAGGCAAGTCCGTAAGAGTAGCGGTTCAGTCCGGTTTCAGAAGAGCGCTGGCCACCGTAATGGACTCCCAGATCACTACCATCATCGCAGCGCTGGTACTCTACCTGGTAGGTACATCCACGGTTAAGGGCTTCGCTCTCACATTGATGATCGGTATCATCGCAAGTATCTTCACGGCTGTTGTGGTAACCAACCTTTACCTCAGCATCCTGGCAGATTCAAAGAGATTCGGACAGAAAAAATTCTACGGAATCAACGAAGACGGCACAGCCAAATTTGCATTCAAGAAAGAATTTGATTTCATTCAGCACAAGAAGATCATGTACACCGTAGCATGCGTCATCATCATCGCAGGCATCCTGGTAAGCGCAATCTTCGGCATGAATTACGGTATCGACTTCACAGGCGGCACCAAGATGCAGCTGGATCTCGGACAGTATGTGGGTGAGCAGGAGCTCATCAAAGAGCTGGAAAGCTACGGCATGGAAAACCCTGAAATTATCTATTCCGGCCAGGACAAGCACGAAGTCATCATCAGAACCATCCAGTTCATGGACAATGACGAAAGAGGCGCTGTTATCGACAAGCTCCAGGCCAAGTACGGATTTGACGATACAGGCATCCTGGCATCCGAAATGTTCTCACCTTCAGTAGGTAGCGCATCTTCAGGCAATGGTTTGCCTGTTTTCATTACTATCTGCAGGTCGCA
>CAMPBN010000133.1 GCA_946638265.1 uncultured Bacillota bacterium | reverse complement strand
TATGATAGGAGTGGGTGCCGAAAATGCAGGTATCACCATGCAGATGGATGGCGGTGTATGGAGCTATTTTCAGGAAATCGGCGGGCATATGCAAAAGATTTCGGCCACCAGCGTGGTGGGCGTTGTTTGCAAAAATCTGCTGGGACCTGTGGGCGGATTGATTGCTATCATAGGAGTAATAATATTGCCGATTACCAGCGGCGACACGGCTTTGCGCTCGCTGCGCCTGATGATTGCAGAGGCTTTGCATTTTGACCAGGAGAAAACAAAAAACCGTATTACGCTGGCGCTGCCGGTATTTGCGGGGATTTTCCTGGTGCTTATCTGGGCGAAAAACAATCCGGCCGGTTTCAACACCATCTGGAGATATTTCGGCTGGTCCAACCAGACGCTGGCAGTATTTGCTTTGGCAGCTATTCTGATCTGGATGATGCGGCACGATAAGGCAAAATTTCTTTGGATACCTTTGATCCCACTGGTGTTTTATTCATTTGTCACCTGCTCGTACATCATGAATGCAAAAATAGGATTTGGCTTGCCGCTTGCCAATTCCCTGTGTATCGGGGCGGTATTTGCGGGATTGGTGGCCGGAGCCTCTATCAGGTGCGGGATGCGACGTTAAATGAGGTCGGCGCTTGGCGCGGCATTGAAATAAAATTTTGAGGAGAATCAGAGGAGAGAATATGACGGATATTCCAAAGGGCTGCGTGGTAGCGGCTACAAAGAATAAAAATAAATTGAGAGAAATGAACGCAATATTGGAGGGCTGCGGTCTATCCATAATATCCCAGGAGGAGGCAGGACTTTCGGACATCGATGTGGTGGAAGACGGCGAGACTTTTGAGGAAAACTCCTTCAAAAAAGCAAACGAGATCATGAAGGCCTGCAGGCACCCCGCTATCGCGGACGACTCCGGGCTGATGGTGGATGCTCTGGGCGGGGCGCCGGGGGTATACTCCGCGCGCTTTGCGGGCGAAGGTCACGACGACAGTGCCAACAATACCAAGCTGCTTTCGATGCTGCAGGACGTGCCTGACGAAAAGCGCGGTGCCAAATTCGTGGCAGTGATCACTTTGGTCTATCCCGACGGCGAAAAGATTGTGGCGCGGGGCGAGTGCCCGGGTCACATCATGCACGAGCTTTCGGGTGTAGGCGGATTCGGTTACGACCCTCTGTTCAGGCCTGAAGGCTATGAGCAGACATTCGGCGAGCTTGGCGCAGACATCAAGAACAAGATCAGCCATAGAGCGCGGGCTCTGGCTGAGCTGGAAAGGAAGCTGGCATGTCGAAAGCAAGATTAAAGGACATGTTTTTTCTGGGGATCAAGGAGCTGCGTGACCCGTATTACCAGGGCTTTTCGGCGCAATTGGCATTTTATTTCATGCTGTCCATCGTGCCGCTGGTGCTGCTTCTGTCGCAGGTGCTGGGCTTTTTCTCCATATCTCTGGACTTCATATATGAATACCTGGGTGCGTATCTGAAAGGCGATGCGGCGGAACTCCTCATCGATATGCTCAAATCCGGATCCTCCGGCTCCCTCAATGCAGCGCTGATCGTCATCGCGCTCTGGGCCGCATCCAAGGCACAGTATGCCCTGAACCGAATTGCCAACTATATGTCCAATAACGCTTACGGCAAGGGATATTTTCGCGAAAGATTCCGCGCCATCGTGAACATTCTGGTGACGGTGGCTACCATCACGGTGGCCCTCACGGTGCTGGTTTACGGTAAGCCGATATTGAAGATCGTTCTGGCCACGGTGCTGAAAAATTCTGCAGCGCAGCAGGTTGTATCGCGTGCAATGCTGGCTATGCGCTGGCCTGTGATGCTGATACTTTATTTTCTGATGATCAGTTTCAACTACTATGTATTGCCGACCAAGAGGGTGCGCTATCGCGAGGTGCTGCCGGGCAGCATATTTGCGGCGCTGGCCATGCTCGTCGGAACATCGTGTTTTTCTTTTTACACCATGCATATAGCGGGCTACAACCTGATTTACGGCTCGCTCGCATCTTTGGTAATGCTGATGCTGTGGTTCATCATGCTGGCATGGGTACTTGGTCTGGGGCTGCTTTTCAACAAGCTCCTGAAAGATACCAGAGGGAAAAAATACGATTAATCAAAAAAATTTTTAAATTTTGTGTTTAGACAAAAAACTCGAGGGTATAAAGATAGGCAAGTGAGCTAAAAAGTTCATCAAATTCAATTTTACGAAAGGAAAGCGAAATGAGAAACTTTGCAATGACAACTTGTATGATTAATGCAGGCGCATGTATGGCATGTTGCTGTTGTTGTTGTGCAGATTTTCATGAGACGCTTTCGATTCGCAGAAAAGATTTTGATGCGGGCTGTCTGGGCTGATTTGCCTGTAGCCTGAAAATCCAATAACGAATACCGGAGAGCTTCTCATGAATTTGAGAAGCTCTTTTTGTGTGTTAATAAAAGTCCTGTCGCAAATCCCGGGCCGCGGCAGGCGAAGAGGTAGTATATGGTTAATGAAAAAGAAAAAATAGGAGCGATTTGCATAAATTCGCGGCTTCAGATCAATCGATGTATGGCGCGAAAGGAAAGTAAGGGCGGAGAATCGCAAAAATAAAACATAAAGCAAATCACAATGAAATCAAGAAAATTAAGGAGAAACAAAAATGAGAATTTATAAATCTTTATCGGAAATTATCGGAAGAACACCGCTGCTGGAGCTGACAGCCTACGAAAAGAAAAATGAACTGGGCGCTTTGATATATGCCAAGCTGGAAGGATTCAATCCCGGCGGATCGGTTAAGGACAGAGTGGCACTGGGATTGATTGTGGACGCTGAAAAAAGCGGCAGGCTGCAGCCGGGCGGTACCATCATCGAGCCGACATCCGGAAACACAGGCATCGGAATCGCTGCAGTGGGTGTTTCCAGAGGATACAGAGTAATCATCACCATGCCTGAAACCATGTCCGTGGAGCGCAGAAAGCTGATCGCAGCCTACGGCGCAGAGCTGGTGCTGACGGAAGGCGCCAAGGGCATGAAAGGTGCTATCGCCAAGGCAAAAGAACTCAAAGCATCCATTCCGGGCTCCATCATAGCAGGCCAGTTTGAAAATCCTGCAAATCCTGAAATCCACCGCAACACCACAGGCCCTGAAATCTGGGAAGATACGGCAGGCACGGTAGATATCCTCGTGGCAGGTGTAGGTACGGGCGGTACCATTACAGGCGTGGGCGAATATCTCAAGAGCCTGAAGCCGAGCGTAAAGGTAGTGGCAGTGGAACCTGCAGAGTCACCTGTGCTCAGCGGCGGGCAGCCGGGCCCTCACGGTATCCAGGGTATCGGAGCAGGATTTGTGCCACCGGTTTTGAACCTCGATGTGGCAGATGAGATCATCAAAGTACCGACTCAGGACGCGTATGCAGCAGCAAGAGCGCTTTCCGCAACGGAAGGAATACTTCTTGGCATTTCCGCCGGCGCTGCACTTCACGCAGCCACAGAACTGGCCAAGAGACCTGAAAATGCCAGAAAGAGAATTGTGGTGGTATTCCCGGACGGCGGCGAAAAATATCTTTCCACACCGCTTTATGCAGAGCAGTAGCATTGCAAATGCCATAGCGAACGATATACCAACATACTTAACAGAAAGCGAAAGGAGAATACCCGGCAGGGACTGAAAGCAAATGGGAGCGATCATCGAAAAAGAAATAGAAAATGTAGTAGGAATGATATTGGACGATTATAATATCGGCGAGGATGAAGGGGATGCAATGGATAACGCCGAAAAGCGCGCCATCGACAAGATGGACCTTTTTCGCCAGCCTGACAGAGCCGTGGTGATAGACATGGTCTGCAAACTCAGGCGCATCCTCTTCCCCGGATATTTCAGAGACAAATCATACAGG
>CAMPBN010000132.1 GCA_946638265.1 uncultured Bacillota bacterium | reverse complement strand
GCGCATATTCACGCCTGAAGTTTGAGTCCGGCACCCACAGAGTGCAGCGCGTTCCGGAGACTGAGTCTTCCGGCCGTATCCACACATCCGCAGCCACCATCGCAGTGCTGCCGGAAGTGGACGATGTGGAAGTGGACATCAACCCGAACGATATCAAGGTGGACGTTTACCGTTCTTCCGGTAACGGCGGACAGTGCGTAAATACCACGGACTCCGCAGTCCGCATGACACACTTGCCTACAGGGCTGGTGGTAACATGCCAGGACGAAAAGTCCCAGATCAAGAACAGAGAAAAGGCCATGAAGGTACTGCGCTCCAGACTCTACGAACTGAAGCTCCGTGAGCAGCAGGCTGAGGTGGCAGAGGACAGGCGTTCCCAGATCGGTTCCGGTGACCGTTCCGAGAGAATCAGAACTTACAACTTCCCGCAGGGAAGAGTGACCGACCACCGCATCAACATGACCATCTACAAGCTGGACAGCTTTATGGACGGCGAAATCGATGAAATCCTGGATGCGCTCATCACGGACGACCAGGCCAAGAGAATGCAGAACCTGTAGGCTGCGGCCGGCGGGCTGCGTGCGGATTTTTGCAAACAGTTACTGAAATCATGAATACTAAAATTTTCGAACCAACGGAAGAAAATTTAATAGATGCGGCCAAGATCATCGCGGCCGGCGGGCTGGTGGCTTTTCCGACCGAGACTGTTTACGGACTGGGTGCGGATGCCATGAACCACGAAGCTGTGGGTAAGGTGTACGCTGCCAAGGGCCGGCCGTCGGACAATCCGATGATTGTTCACGTGGCCAGAGCCAGCGACATCAGCCTGCTGACATCGGAACTTTCCAAGACTATAGTTACTCTGATAGATACATTCTGGCCGGGGCCGCTGACACTGATAGTAAAGCGCAAGCCCAATGTGCCGGATGTGACCACAGGCGGGCTGGATACGGTGGGCGTGCGCCTGCCGGATTCGGATATAGCCCGCAAGCTCATCGAGTATTCGGGTTGTCCGATAGCGGCCCCGAGTGCAAACCTCTCAGGCTCCCCGAGCCCGACGAGAGCACAGCACTGCATAGACGATCTGGACGGCAGAGTGGACTGCATCATCAAAGGTCCGGATTGCAGAGTGGGCATAGAGTCCACGGTGCTGGACGTGACCGGCGATGTGCCGACCATACTCAGGCCCGGCATCATCACGGCTGAGCAGATTTCAGCGGCATTGGATATGGAAGTGGAATATGACAAATCCCTTTTTGTGCGGCCGGAGGCAAGGCCGAGCGGCGCCGGCTTGGACGCAGGCTTTTCTGCGGATTTCAAGCCAAAATCCCCGGGGATGAAGTACAAGCACTATGCGCCAAAAGCCGATATGATCATCGTGGAAGGCGCCCGAGACCGGGTGGAGGCCGAAATACAGAGGCTCAAAGGCCTGAACGAAGGTATCGGCAACAAAGTGGGAGTCATCCTCTTTGAGGAAAAGGCCTTTGTGGAAGCGGCTCACGAATTTTTCGCAGACCTGCGCGAAATGGACAAGACCGGAGTGGACCTGATTTTGGCAGGCGCGCTTTCGGACACCAGCCAGGTGGGGTTTGCGGTGATGAACCGTATGCTCAAAAGCGCAGGATACAACATCGTTAAAGTATGATAAGGAGAAAAAAGATGAAAATTGCAATCGCCAGCGATCACGGCGGATTTAATCTGAAAGAAAACATTATCAAATATCTGGAGGCCGAAGGTCACGAAGTCAGCGACCTGGGCACATACTCCGAGGAAAGCGTTGATTATCCGATCTATGGAAAGTCCTGCGCCAAGGCTGTGGCTTCACACCAGGCAGAGCGCGGCATCGTAGTTTGCTGAACAGGCATCGGCATTTCCATTGCAGCCAACAAGGTTAAGGGCATCCGCTGCGCGCTCTGCACTTCTACAGAGATGGCACGGCTCTGCCGCCAGCACAACGACGCTAACATGCTGGCGCTTGGCGGCCGCACCACGGAGCTGGCAGACGCACTCGACATCGTGAAGGTGTACATGGAGACTGAGTTTGAAGGCGGCCGCCACGAGCGCCGCGTCGGTATGCTCAACGAAATGAAGGGCGAATAGGACGCAGCCCGAATCGCACCGCGGCGCGCATACTTTGTCTATTAGCGGAGATGCTGTGACAGTGAGCACAGACTCTGCGCTATAAAATAAAATTCTATAACTTAATTTATATTAGTTCCTGGAGGTACAAAATGGGAAAAGTATATGTATTCGACCATCCGTTAATTCAGCACAAGACAGCTCTTATCAGACAGACCGAAACCACAACCAAGGATTTCCGCAGACTGGTAAAAGAGATTGCCATGCTCATGGGCTATGAAGCCACAAGAGACCTTCCCCTCAAGGACGTGGAAATTGAAACTCCAATCTGCAAAGCCACAGTAAAGATGCTGGGCGGCGAAGACATCGCCATCGTTCCTATCCTGCGCGCAGGCCTCGGATTGGTAGACGGTTTCCTTGAACTGGTACCTAACGCAAAAGTCGGCCATGTTGGTCTCTACCGCGATCCTGAGACTCACAAGCCTGTAGAATACTACTGCAAGCTGCCTGCAGACATCGACAAGAGAAAGATCTTCGTAGTCGACCCTATGCTGGCAACAGGCGGTTCCGCTATCGCAGCCATCGACTTTGTTAAGCAGAGAGGCGGCAAGGACATCATCTTCATGTGCATGATCGCAGCGCCGGAAGGCATCGAAGCTCTCCAGAAGGCTCATCCTGACATCGACATCTACATCGCAGCCAAGGACGAGCGCCTGAACGAAAACGCTTACATCGTACCGGGTCTGGGCGATGCCGGCGACCGCATCTTCGGCACAAAATAAGAATCTGCAACCATCCCAAGTCATCTATTGTTCTAAACAGGTTCTGTTAATGCGCCAAAGATTCATAGGCATAAAAAATCCCGGAACGGAATGTTCCGGGATTTTTCGTGTCTTGAGTCTCGCTGTGGGCGACGCATGGAGCGGAACCGCACATGAGTGTCCGCAAGCGATTTGACTAACGCTTGGAGAACTGGGAAGCACGTCTTGCTTTTTTGAGACCGTACTTCTTTCTTTCCTTCATACGAGGGTCTCTTGTGAGGAAGCCTGCAGCCTTGAGCGGTGCTCTGAAAGCTTCTTTGTCAGCTACGCACAGAGCTCTGGAAATTCCGTGTCTGAGCGCACCTGCCTGACCTGTGAATCCGCCGCCGTGGATAGTAGCAATAACATCGTACTTACCTTCGCAGCCTGCAACTTCGAACGGTCTCTTAGCTTCTCTCTTAACGATATCTGTTGGGAAGTATTCCTCCAGATCTTTCTTGTTGATTGTGATCTTTCCGGTACCCGGGAGTAATCTTACTCTAGCAACGGAAGACTTTCTTCTGCCTGTGGCAGCATACTGCATTTTTGCCATTGTTTCTTACTCCTTTCCTAGAAATTCCACTGTTCAGGCTTCTGAGCCGCATGATTGTGCTCAGGACCTGCATAAACCTTCAGCTTTTTGTACATCTGGCGGCCGAGGGCTCCGTTAGGAAGCATTCCCTTTACAGCGTGCTCGATGATTTCTTCAGGTTTTCTTGCCAGTAACTTTTCGAAAGTGATCTCGCGGAGGCCGCCCGGATAACCGGTGTGTCTCTTGTAGATCTTTTCCTGTCTCTTCTTGCCTGTTACTTCTACCTTTTCTGCGTTGATAACGATAACATAGTCGCCGCAGTCAACGTGTGGAGTGTAGATAGGCTTTTTCTTTCCGCGGAGGATGGATGCAACTTCTGAAGCAAGTCTGCCCAGATTTTTTCCGTCTGCATCGATCACATACCACTTTCTCTCAACTTCGAGAGGCTTTGCGATAAATGATTTCATTTTCTTTCCTTTCCACCTACTGGGATACGTGT
>CAMPBN010000131.1 GCA_946638265.1 uncultured Bacillota bacterium | reverse complement strand
GCGGCGGTTTTGATGACGGTCCTAATTATGATTCCAACGGCGGAGTGGTATCAGGCCTTCTCATCATCGACGGCAAACTGATAAATCCGTCATGGGATGACAGCGGCCTGAAATACAATATGATAGGATTTAACAGCGATGGGCGCCTTATACTTCGTCACTGCACAAAAGAATGGGCACTTGCCAACGACATCAGATATGCGGTGTCTTTCAGCCCGTTCCTGATAGTAAACGGAGAGGGAACGATACCCGAGGGGTCTTCCGGAGGCTGGGGTATAGCTCCTCGTACGGCCATCGGTCAGCGCAGCACGGGTGAAGTGCTGCTATTGGTAATCGACGGACGTCAGCCGACATGGTCTATAGGAGTGGATCTGGATGTTTTGCAAAAAGTATTGCTGGAGGAGGGTTGCGAGAATGCAGCCATGATGGATGGCGGCTCTTCCACGGTTATGATCTACAACAACGAGTTTGTCAATCGCCCGTCGCTGGGCCACGAGCGCTTTATCAACAATTGCTGGGTCGTAATGCCCCACACTGAAAAGCCGCTGTGGAGCTACTAGGGGAGTTACGCGTATTTTCTTCGAAAATCCGCCGTCCAGCGGCTCCTAATCAGTCACCTTGGACCTGCCGCTACACGACCATCCACAGGATGCTCGTGTTGACGCGACAGCCCTTTCGGGTTCGACTCTCACGGTTTTTGAAAATGCAAGAACACGATATAATAAAAAAGACAGGAACTGAAGTCCTGTCCTTTTTATTATTGGTATCACCTAGGGGAGTCGAACCCCTGATTCCAGCGTGAGAGGCTAGCGTCTTGACCACTTGACCAAGGTGACACATTTTCTTGGGTTGGGCTGTTAACCAAAGGTCAACAATAGAAATATACCATAGAGGCGGGCGAAGTGCAAGCGTTTTTTCAAATTCGTAGTAGGCAAAATCCTTTGGAAGTCCCTTTAAATAGGATTTTTTAAATTTAAGGGATGGTGGGTCTCCCTCAAATTGCGATTTCCTGCTTTTGGGGGACATTTTTCGAAGCATTTTGCGGTTTCAGGTCGTGATAGATTCAAGAAATTCCATAATACCCTTTCAGGTCCTGTTATATTTTATCTCTAGTTACAGTAATGGGAGAAGCGGTAAGCGAAAACTTCCCTTGAAATGCAATTTTGATAATTTGAGGGATATGGGGTGTCCCTCAAATTTGCATTTTGATAATTTAAGGGATTTAGCTATCCCTTAAAATAGGATTTTTGTAATTTAAGGGACATTTGGCCGCGGGACCCCGTTTTTTATTCGCATGCAAAGAATATTTGCATTTAGTTGGGTTGGTACACTTGCGGGGCAGAGATGCTTTGTATATAATAGTAGAGTGTTTTCTCATATATAAAAGGAAAACTGCGTGAGCAAAATTGAATTTAGAGCTGCGGCGGGGGTAAGCCGGAAAGTCGCGGCTATAATCGCTTATAAACAGGAGGACATGATGGATTACAACAAATTGGCAGAATTGCTTTTTCCGCATATCACAAAGACACCGGAGGAATATAACACCATATTCCCGCCGAGAAATCTTCCGGAAGGCGCCATGGTCACAAGACTCGGGCCTTCGCCGACAGGATTTATGCACCTGGGAAATCTCTACGGCGCATTTGCCGACGAGCGTCTGGCTCATCAGAGCGGCGGCGTATTTTTCCTGCGCATAGAAGATACCGACGACAAGCGTGAAGTGGAAGGTGCTATCGAAATCATCATCAATTCCCTGAAATTCTTTGGCGTGAATTTTGATGAGGGCGCAACCATGACCGGCGACAGCGGAAATTACGGCCCTTACCACCAGTCTGAAAGAGGCGAAATCTATCAGTGCTTCGCCAAGGAAATGGTGAGAAAAGGCCAGGTCTACCCTTGCTTTATGACCGCCGAAGAGATTGAAGAAATCCGCAAAAAGCAGGAAGAAAACAAGGAAACTCCGGGTATCTACGGCAAATATGCCAAGAGCCGCGAGCTGACATATGAAGAAATCGAAGAAAAGGTGAAGGCGGGCGTGCCTTACGTTATCCGCCTGAAGTCCACTGGAAACCCTGATGCAACAGGCGATGATGTAAGACATGTGGAAGTAGAGGATGCCATCCGCGGTACTCTGCGTATGCCTGAAAACTTCCAGGACAGCGTTATCCTGAAGGCAACCGGCATTCCGACATACCACTTTGCACATGTTATTGACGACCATTTCATGTACACCACCCACGTAATCCGCGGCGAAGAATGGCTTTCCTCCTTGCCGCTCCATGTGGAGTTGTTCGAAAAAACGGGATTCCCGTTGCCGATCTATTGCCATACCGCGCAGCTGATGAAAATCGACGAGGAATCCGGCCAGAAGAGAAAGCTCTCCAAGCGTAAGGACCCTGAGCTTTCCCTGAATTTCTACAGAGAGCTGGGCTACCATCCTCAGGCCGTGAGAGAATATCTTCTCACCATCCTGAACTCCAACTATGAAGAATGGCGCATCGCTAATCCGGACGCTCCGGCAGAAGACTTCAAATTCACCGTGGGCAAGATGGGAAATTCCGGCGTGCTCTTCGACCTTGTGAAGCTCAACGACGTTTGCAAGGATACGCTGGTGAAGATTCCGGCATCAGAGCTCCGCGTCTTCATGCTGAACTGGGCAAAGGAGTTTGCGCCTGAGATGGCACACTATTTTGAGGATAATATTGAATTTATCGAGAAGGTGCTGGATCTGGGCAGAACCGGCGACAAACCGCGCAAGGACCTGATCTACGCGCGCCAGATCCTCGAATTCATCGGATACTTCTTCGACGAATCTTTCAAGCGCGAAGACGGCCTGCCGGAGAATGTTTCGCCAGAGGATGCCAAGGCTGTGCTTGAGGCTTATCTGAAGACATACGATCATTCAGACGACCAGAGCGCATGGTTCGATAAGATCCGTACCATCGCCACAGATCTGGGCTATGCGGCTAAACCAAAGGATTTCAAGAAAAACCCTGAGATGTACAAAGGCCACGTAGGCGACATATCTACTGTTATCAGAGAGGCTGTGACGGGCCGCGCTCAGTCCCCGGATATCTGGGAAATCCAGCAGATTCTGGGCGAAGAACGTACTGTCGCACGCGTCAAAGCGGCCATGGAGGCATAAAATGCTACAAACACTTGTGGTAGTTTGCCCGCTGATTTTCATTGCTGCATTTGTCGATGCAGTGGCGGGAGGCGGCGGACTTATATCGCTTCCGGCTTATCTTTTGGCAGGGCTGCCGCCACACAATGCCATGGCTACCAACAAGGTGGCATCGCCTATAGGTTCGCTGGCGGCTACTATCGGCTATCTGGCTAAGGGCAAGATGAACATTCTCATCGGAGTAGCTGCGGCGGCAGGTGCTTTGGCGGGAGCGGCAGGCGGCAGCAGCCTGGTGCTCTATATGAGCGAAAAGCTGCTTAATACTATCATTTTGGTAGCGCTTCCTGTGGTGGCGGTATTTATATTCACGCAGAAAAATCTGGGTGCCGACGATAGCGTGCCCAAGGGATATCCGCTTTGGAAAAAGGTGCTGTATGCAGCCATCATAGGTGTGATTTTGGGTTTTTATGACGGCATGGTGGGGCCCGGCACAGGCACATTCATGCTGATCGCCTTTGCCAAAGTCTTTCATCTGGATCTGGTGACATCCTCCGGTTGCGCTAAATTGGCAAATCTGGCTTCCAACCTGGCTTCGGCCGTAATTTTCATTCTGGCCGGCAAAGTGTTTTGGGCGGTGGCAATACCTGCAGCTGTATGCAGCATGGTTGGAGGATATGCAGGCTCGGTTTATGCTGTCCGTGGAGGCAGCAAAAATGTCCGCAAAGTCATTTTTGTGGTCATCGGACTTTTGTTTGTGAAATTTATAGGCTTAAATTTATTTTGCAATTGTTTATTCATAT
>CAMPBN010000130.1 GCA_946638265.1 uncultured Bacillota bacterium | reverse complement strand
ATTTACTCCATGATTTGGCTGAGCGTCTGAAGGATTGCAGCAAGCGTCTTCCGAACTATCTGGAGAAGGGAATTGATATATCTGCCTTCGGTTTCGGAATAGGTATAGGCGGTACGGAGTCAGACAGAGATGACGTCAGCACTATCGAGCATCTGCTAGAATATGCGAAAAAGAAAAACAAAAAGGTTTTGATTACAATAGACGAAGTATGGAAAAATGAAGATATGCGCAAATTTGCCAGCCAGTTTCAGATTTTTGCGCGCAAAGAATATCCGGTATATCTCATTATGACAGGCCTATATGAAAATATATATGACATTCAAAATGACGATGCTTTAACATTTCTGCTTCGCTCTCCAAAAGTTATTTTGGGACCGCTGAATATGCGGCAAATAGCTAAACAATACGGCCAGCTCCTGGATGTCAATGAAAGCAAGGCAAAGGAATTTGCTCTGATTACAAAAGGCTATGCATTTGCTTTTCAGGCATTTGGCATGCTTTACTACAAATTCTCAAAAGAGCTTTCCTTCGATGAAATTTTGGAAAAATTGGATGATATGCTGGACGAATTCGTTTATCTGAAGATATGGGATGGGCTGACGGAAGTTGAAAAAAAGATAATGCTGTCAATACCGGACGATGCGGCAGTAAAAACCGGTGATATATGCAAAAAAGCCGGTGTATCTTCCGAATCCTTCAGCAGATATCGTGACAGGCTGTTAAAAAAAGGCGTCATCAACTCCCCTAAACACGGCTATGTGGAAAATGCGCTGCCGCGATTTGGAAAAATTATTGAGGAGTACCCGATTTAAAAATTTTACTGCAGGTTGCTAAAGTTTCCAACGTGGTGTCCGAAATAGTGTATGAGCGCGTTAAAGCTTATCTGCTCGGGGCTCGAAAGAAAAACAGAACGCAAACGTTCAAAAATACCCCGGTCGCAAAAAGCTGAAACTTTTTTCTAAAGTATTATACGGTGTGACCGATATAATATATGAGTGAAAAAAACGCTCACCATTACAAATCAATATTTTATTTTTAATTAATTCCGCCCCATCAAGGACGATCGGGGAAAACATTTCAAGGAGGAAAAGAAAATGAGAATTAACCACAACATCAGTGCGATCAACACCAACAGACTGCTCGCAGGAAACAACAGTGCAACATCCAAGAATCTGGAAAAGTTATCATCCGGTCTGGCCGTAAACCGTGCAGGCGATAACGCAGCCGGCCTCGCAATTTCCGAAAAAATGCGTGGACAGATCAGAGGTCTGAATCAGGCTTCCAACAACGCCAGCGATGGTATCTCCCTTATCCAGACCGCTGAAGGCGGACTGAACGAGACTCACTCCATTCTCCAGAGAATGAGAGAGCTGGCAGTTCAGGCAGCTACAGACACCAACACTGACGACGACCGTGTCGAAATCCAGAAGGAAGTAGATCAGCTCACAAAGGAAATCACAAGAATTTCCGATGATACTGAATTCAATACCATGAAGCTCCTGGACGGCAGCCTGGCAGCAGTGCTCAAGGAAGGCTCCACTCCTGACTATGGCACAACAGGTGCTACCAAAGTGGAAGTTGCAGCAGGCGCTAACCTGACAGTTTCAGGCGAATACACTATCGAAGTTTCCAACTTCGTAGCAGGTACCAACCACCCTGAATCCAACATAGCAGCTACAGTTGACACTCAGGGCACTCTGAACACTTATGCTTCAGCAGCAAAGACTATCACATTTGACGGCACCAAGTGGAATGACGGCACTACGGACTACGCAGATGCATCCGCACTCAAAACAGCAACAGGCATCGATGTAACAGGCACTCCGCAGAATGGCGACAAGATTGAAGTCTCCAAGTACACTGCTGGCGTAGCAGCTTCCAACACAACAGTAGGCGGCACTTGCTCAGTAGGTGAACTTCAGGGCAAAACATGGACTTACAATGGTTCTAAGTGGGTTAACGGCACCACTGAAAAGGATGCCAGCGACTTCACAGGCCTGACAATTGGCGGAACTGCAAAGGACGGCACCAGCTTCACACTGAAAGCTGACGGTACTCTCGACGGCACAGTTAGCCAGACTGCAGAAGTTCCTGCAACTAACGCAGCAATTACAGTTACAAAGGCTCCGGCTGTAACTAACGGTACTGATTCCAAGTACGATCTGACCATCACAGGTCCGAACAGCGAAAAGGTTTCCGCTTCCGCATTCAACCTCGAAGGCATAACTGCCGACGGTACTATCAAGCTTGAAATCGATGCTTCCGATGCTCTGACATTCCACATCGGTGCAAATGAAAACCAGAACACCAGAATCACGGTTCAGGATATGGATGCAACAGCTTTGGGCGTAGCAAATGTTCAGCTTACCACTCAGGCAGGCGCAAACTCCGCTATCACTACCATCGACAAGGCTATCAACACAGTATCCGCTCAGAGAGCTGCTCTTGGAGCTATGCAGAACCGTCTCGAGCACACCATCAACAACCTGGGTACTTCCAGCGAGAACCTCTCCGCAGCAGAATCCCAGATCAGAGATGTCGACATGGCAGAAGAGATGTCCGCTTACACCAAGAACAACATCCTGGTACAGGCAGCAACATCCATGCTGGCTCAGGCAAATCAGCAGCCACAGAGCGTACTCTCACTCCTCCAGGGCTAATCCCCTCATCAGGCAGGAAAAGAGAAGCGCAAAAAGCAACCGCAAAGGCGGCACAAAAAGTCACAAAAGGAGCTCTCCCCGGAGAGCTTCTTTTTTATGTGCTTTTCATTCTTTAGAGCACCCGTGGCGGAGATATCGCAAAAACCGATATCCCGTACTCGCTTGCTCAAATACCAGTACAATCTTGCTGTATACAAAGAATAAAAATGCAACATTTTTTTGCCCCTGCCCAAGCATACCGGATTTTAGCGAAATTTTTGTATACAGAATTGAGCTGATATGATTAGCTTTGCACGTCTCCCGTGAGGGTTGAAATTTCTACCTTTAGAATAGTTTGACGATTTTTTTAATTCATCAGAGCGAATATCTGTGCACAATCTTGCACTTGTTAGCCTACCTTCCTTGTTTTATACTTAACAGTGGTGGTCTGTAACCGCCATAAGGTATTTCATAAAGAAAGGTGTATTTCTCAAAATGGCAAAGTATATTTGCAGAAGAATCGTTATGGCATTAGTCGTGCTGCTGCTCATTGCTTCGCTGACTTTCCTTCTCATGAATCTGGTCCCGGGCGGACCTTTTTTGGGTGAGAAAGCAGTGTCACAGCAAACGCTCGACGCACTCAATGCCAAGTACGGCTTGGACAAGCCGCTTCACGTACAGCTGGGCAATTATCTGGTCAATGCTGTGCATGGTGACTTCGGTGTTTCTCTGAAAATGCAGAAAAACAGACCTGTTACCGAAATTATCGCTGAAATGTTCCCTGTTTCCGCAAAAGTAGGCGTTATCGCACTTATCATTGCGGTTATTTTCGGCGTTCCCATGGGGTGCCTGGCCGCTTACAACAGAGGCGGCAAGATTGACTCCGTCCTGAGAGTCGTAATGACACTGGGCATATCCGTTCCCGGCTTTGTAGTAGCCTCGGTGCTCCTTGTTATCTTCGGAGTAAAGCTTCAGCTCCTCCCAACCATCGGTCTTAAGACCTGGAGCAGCTACATCATGCCTTGCTTCACACTGGCATTTTATCCGATGTGCTATTGCGGCAGACTGGCGCGTTCTTCCATGCTCGACGCCATCAATCAGGACTATATCAGAACAGCCCGTGCCAAGGGCGTAAAGAGCAAGTCCATCATTTTCAAGCATGCTCTTCGCAATGCTCTGATCCCTGTTATCACATATCTTGGCCCTCTCACCGCAGGTATCATCACAGGCGGTTTCGTTGCGGAGACTGTTTTCTCCATCCCGGGCCTGGGCAGATATTTCGTACAGAGCATTCTCAATCGTGACTATCCGATCATCATGGCCAC
>CAMPBN010000129.1 GCA_946638265.1 uncultured Bacillota bacterium | reverse complement strand
TCGCTGATCAGATTTCTCAGGTTGGAAAAAAGCGAAGGCGTATCGTCCTTGTCTTCCCATATGCTGGCCATGATCTCGCCATTCTGGCAGAATGTACCTTTGCGGCAAATAAGATATGCCACCAGTTCCTTTGTTTTATTATATTTGAATTTGATCGGCGTATTGTCAAACAAAAGCTCGAAATTCCCGAAGCACTTTGCCGAAAGTCCGTTTTCCTGCGGCGTTCCGGCGCTTTTTCTTTCTCTGATGTGTTCAAGCTCGCGCTGCACATCCTCCGGCATCACAGGCTTCATCATATATCCTGCCGCCTTGAGTTTGAAGGCTTCGATGGCATATTGGGAATATCCCGTGGCAAATACGATTTCACCCTCCGGCCTGATTTCCTTCAAAAGCTTAGCCAAAGTGAGACCATCCACCGCGCCCATTTCAATATCCAAAAATGCCACGTCAAAAGTTTCTTCTCTGGCATAATCCAGCACTTCCTGAGCGCTGCGAAAGCTGAGTATTTCTGCTTCCGGTTCCACTTCGCTGATGGCTTGAATCAGTCCCTCAAGGGCCAGTCTTTCATCATCCGCTGCGATAAATCTCATTATTTTCCTCCGCTTATTTTTTCTCTCTTTATATTACTTTTTTTATTTCATCCGTCTAATTTAATCCCTCTGCTTTCGGAATGGTGATGGTAGCACGGGTGCCCTTGCCCTTCTCACTTTCCAAAAGAAGCTCGCCGCGCACCATAGCCTGAAGTCGCTGTCTTACATTGTCAATTCCTATATGAGCGCCACCGCCGTCCGGCGCATCGCCTTTTTCAAATCCAACACCGTCATCCTCAACAGTCACCACAAAAGCTTTTTCTTCCTCTCTGGAAGAAACCTTGACGGTACCTCCGTCCGGACGCTTGCATATGCCGTGCTTGATGGCATTTTCCACAAGCGGCTGCACGGTCAGCGCAGGAATGAAAAATTCGGTGGCTCCTATATCAAATTCCACATTCAGCCTTTCCTCGAATCTCAATTTTTCGATGGAAAGATAATGGTTGAGATGCTCAAGTTCCATTGAAAAAGGAATAGGCTCCGTGCTGTTGGCCGAATCCAGATTGCCACGAAGGTAATTGGAAAAGTCCACGGTAGCCCGCTGCGCCGCTTTCGGATCTATGGTGCAAAGCTGCGCAATGGAAGCTAAGGCGTTATATGTAAAATGAGGCTGTATCTGGCTCATGGCAATCCTGAGCCCCGCATTTGAGAGCGCCATTTCAGCCTCTTTGAGTCTTCTTGTATATTCCACATGTATCATCGAATAGATGATAAAGAGCGAAAGAGTCGTAGCCAGCAAAACAAATGTGATTTGCGGTATAAAAATCTGCAGTACGATGGCCAGCACCGGCAAAATGCAATAGCTGAGGAGCGGAAAAAGGTCCGATCTGTTCAGCGCTTTGCGGTTGGCCACTATCATAACTATGGCGCACAAGGTGATGAGCAATACAAAAGCCGTGTCCAGCAGAAAAAGTGCGCCTCTTTGGTAATGTCCCTCCTCATCAAAGCTGAAATACATATGATTGAACATCTGCACAACCACCAGGATAAATGCTACAAGCGCCACCGCGATTGGCACTCTTGCATACCATTTGGATGCCGAGCCGCGCAGATTTATGTATTCGAGCACATATTGAGCATAACATGCCGAGAGCAGAAAGCCGAAGCTGAAAGAGCAGAAATTCACGAAATAAAGCAGATTGATATTCGATGTATCCGCAAAAAAGTAATATGTAACATCCGCACCGAGTGTCAGCATCGTGATGCCCAGCATGGTTTCAAAAAGAATGTCCAGTTTCGCTTTGCGACTGCTGTAGAGCGAAAAGCACAGCATTATCAGAAGCAGCAGCAGACAGAAGGTTTCCAGTGCTATATTCACCTGAATCATGTGTCACGCCTTCCTTTCGCACTACTGCCGGCTGCCGGCTTTCCCGTCTGAGTCCGGCTTCGGAACAGTCTCCAGCTCGCGGAATCCGGTGCCCCAGACTCCGTCCACCGCATTTACCGTAATAAGCGCATGCGGGTCCATCTGGCTGACGTATTTTCTGATAAGCACGCTTTCACGCGGCGAGCAGAGCACCACCAGCTTTGGCCTGCGCACATTGGTGTAGGCACCGGTGATATTTTCGCGGGAAACGCCCCTTTCCAGCGTATGGAGAATATAACCCTGTATTGTATCCGACATGTCCGTGATAATCTCCACTTGGACGATTTTCGGTGTGATACCGTACATATAATAGTCCATCACTTTGGACGAAATCAGGCATGTCACCAGCGCATAAAGCGCCACATTTCTGCCATATACAAAGGCTGAAGCGATGATGATGGTCGCATCCACTCCCAGGAGAACCTTTGAAAGAGGAATCTGCGGAGCCAGCTTGATATGGATCATTTTCGCGATAGTATCAGAGCCTCCGGAAGAAAAGCCGCGCGACAGCACTATACCGTTGCAAAGCCCCGAAAATACACCGCAATAGATAGTAGCCAGCAGCATATCCTGTCCTTCGATAAGGCGAATGTCAAATTGCTCCCAAAAGAGCAGCGCCGTCGGATAAATGATGGATGCCACCACGATTTTCTTGGCTTCTCCGAGTCCCAGCACAATAGCGCACAAAATCAGCACTATAGCTGAACCGATATAATAAAGATAGGAAAAATTGATAGGTATAAAATGCTGCACGATACGCGCTATACCCGTCACTCCGCCGCTGGTCAGACCGCTTGGGATCATAATGGAAATGGAGCTGAATGTTCCGATCAGGCATCCTATGGTCACCAACAAAATATTTATTGCTTCTTTTTTGATTCTGCTCTTATCGATTTTTTCCATATTCACACCACTGATTATTCGATGAAATTTTGTGTTATTTGGATCATGCCGAAAACATCCGCCATCAGGACTGCCGGGTTTTCAGCCTTTGGGTCCGATTCGCAAATGCTTTGGATCTTTCCGCAGTTTCCCGTCATTATCCGCTGCGGCTGAAATACCATATCATTATAATTATAATCCACTGCCCAAAAGTCTACAAGCCCGAGTGGATTGGTTTCTTCCAGCTTTTTTGCATTTTCCATGCTTTTTTGATCAAGCGGCAGATTTTCAAGATGCGGGATTTTATAGCTTTCAAGCACTATATTCCCTGTCTTCGCATCTTTTTTGAGAATAGCTTTAGGAGCATCCTCCGAAATTTTGCCACTGCCATCCTTTGCTTCAAAATACCTGAATCTGTGTCCTGACGCCATAAGCCGCTTCATGGTACCCGCAATTGAAAGGTCGCCTGCATCCGCATGGATAAAAGTTCTTCCCGTATCCGCAGCCACAGCCGCCAGAGTGCCTGAGCCGCCGAAAAAGTCTGCCACCATGTCATTCGGCCTGGTACAGCTTTCGATAATCCTGCGCAAAAGCGCCTCCGGCTTTTGAGTCGCATAGCCTGTCCGCTCGGATGAGGTCCTTCCTACCATGTCGATAGGCCACACATCCTTCATGTTCACCATGGTGTACCACCCGTTCTCATCGCAGAACTCTTCCACGCCCTTGAAATGATAGGGTTTTAATCCACGGTTGTAACTTTTTTCCTTTATTGGATTGAAATAATAGTTCTTGCTTTTGGCATAAAAAAGCAATGTGTCATGCTTTCTTGAAAAATGCCTCTTGGTGCTGCCTCCGGATTTGTAGTTCCATATTATCTCATTTATGAAATTTTCAGGTCCGAAGATTTCATCCAGGAGCACTTTGGCATAATGCACAGCGTGCCAATCCAAATGGAGCCACAGTGAGCCGGTTTCCGAAAGAAGTTCCTTCATAGCCAGGATACGCACTGTCAGCATGGTCAGATATTCGTACATATCTCCGTTCCATCTGTCCGGATAGGCTGTCTGCTTCAATGTCAGCCCCTGTTCCCCGGCTTTTTTGGAAGATACATAGTCCGAGCCCGAATAAAACGGCGG
>CAMPBN010000128.1 GCA_946638265.1 uncultured Bacillota bacterium | reverse complement strand
GCTGGAGCCGTAGGTCGCCACGTGCTAAAGCACTGCGACCCTGACATGGGCCCTACCAACGGCTCATGCTTCGCCGGGTTAGGGCTCCAACGTAGCGGTACTAAGCTCTTGCTTCGCTTGCGCTCGCAAATCGCTAAGTGCCGACTACCTGCAACGGTCCCGCCTGGCTCCGTAGCGTCTCCGCTAACATATAAATAGTACTGAACGTATGAGTGCTTGTAATGTTCTGAGAAACGTGATAGAATATTCCAATAATTTGTGATAGCGCAAATGAAGGTTGAAAGGCTAGATGTTATGAAAAAGATTGGACTTAAGAGCTTGAGCCTGATTTTGGCTTTAATACTGTTGCTGGGAGCGGCCACCGTATTTTCTTTTGCCGCCGGAGAAGATCCTTCTTCCGGAAATTATGACGAATATTTCAGCAGCTCCTCTTTTTCGGGATGTAGCGCGCTGGAGGTTTTATCCATCAAGGCAGCTTCGGCTAATTACAAAAATACGGTTGCTATCCTGAAAGATATGGGATTTACCGGCATTGAAGCCAACAAATATTATGAAGCTCCCGAATCCGAAAACTCTGTGGGAGTTCTGGTAGGGCGCAAGAAGATAGTACAGGACGGAAAAGCCTATACGCTTCTTGCCATTGTTCCGCGAGGCACAGGCTACACCCTGGAATGGGCGGGCAATATGACAGTAGGCGGCGGCAATATGCATGAGGGCTTTAAGGCCGCAAGGGACGAGGTTTTGCGATTTGTAAAACAATATATCAATAAGAATGATGTAAATGGCAGTCTGAAGATCTGGCTTCCGGGCTACAGCCGTGGCGCAGCCGTTTCAAACCTTGTGGCAGGATTTTTGGCGGGAGGCGGCATCTCATATTTTGGAAGCGGGGTGCAGATAGAGCCTGAAGATATCTATTGCTACAGCATAGCCACACCTGCAAATGTAAAAAACGGAATCAGCAAAAAAGAAGAGCTTTCCGTCGGAGGAAAACGCTCCGGTGCAGATTATTCCAATGATACCGAAGGCGCAGCTTTTGAATATAATGGCGAGGGGGCTTTGCACATTTCCGGAAAAGAATATGGCGGAATTATAAATATAATCGCTTCAAATGATCCCATTCCGCTCCTGCCGCCAAAAGAATGGGGATTTACCCGCTATGGCAGGACCATAGACCCTGCCGTGGAAATTGCTTCCGAGGCGGCGGCCGGAGGCGATTCGGCGAAAGCCCTGACACGGGCACTGACTGCTTTTGTCCGGAAGGTGCCTACAAATAAAAAATATGCGAAAGAGTATCAGGAACTGGTAAAGACTATAGCCGCATTTTACGAAAAGGGCACAGCATCAGTGCCAAAAGAATTGCTCAATGCCGAGACACTTTCCAAAATCAAGGATTTGTCAGGACTAATGGAGATTTTGCGAGAAAACGTAAAGCAGACTTTTCAGGGGCATTATGCGGGAAATTATCTGGCATATGCGCTGAATTCCAACCATTATGAAGACTGCGCTGATACGGATGGGAGTGTTTGGGGCAGCGTCGATGAATGGGCAAAAGAAGAAATGCAAAATGCGAATGAGAAGGGATTGATTCCGGAAAGCATCGGAGGCAAAGACTTTAGAAAGAAAATCGACAGAAAAGATTTTGCCGGCGTGGCAGTACGCCTGTACGAAGCTCTTAGCGGCAAAAAGGCAGAGCTGCCAAAAGAAAATCCTTTTGCGGATACGACGGATGAATACGTGCTCAAGGCGTATAATCTGGGCATTACCAACGGTACTTCGGACACCACCTATGGGCCGGGGGCTGATATTACAAGGGAAGAGATGTTCACCATGTTGGCGCGGGCTCTGGAGAAAGCAGGCATAGATACAGCTGTGCCGGGAGCAGGCAAGACTGCTTTTGCAGATGACGATGAAATACACAGCTGGAGCAGACCATCCGTATATTTCATGCAGTCACGGCAAATCCTGAAGGGAGTGGGAGACAACAAGATGAATCCCGGTGGGAATGCCAAAATCGAAGAGGCCATAGCCATTTCGCTGCGGTGCGCGGAGCGCTTCGCCAAGTAAAAATATAAAGGGGGATGCTACGAATGGTTTCGTAGCACCCCCCCCATTTTTTAAACGTTCTGGAATGATTTAGAAGTTTGCGAAGACGTACTTACCTGACTGGGAGAGATCTGCGGCAGTCAGCTTCTTATCACTGTAAGCTCCAGGCTTTAGAGCCGCGGAGGATTCGGATTTGTCGCAGAGTGACCAGTTGCACCAGCTGAGGTTGCGAGCGTTCATGAAATCCATCCATTCCTTAGCCTTGTCGATATAAGTGCCGCCGCCACCGCTGGCATCGCTGGTGCCCCACTCGGATACGAATATCGGTGCGCCCAGTTTCAAAGCGGTATCCGCTTTCTTCCTCAGGTCCTGCCCATGTGTGCCTGCATAGAAGTGGAGAGCATACATCACATTCTTAAAGGAAAGCTGATCTTTGGCCGCAGCGTCCACATCCTGGCTCCAGGTAGGCGTACCCACTATAATCACGGAATTTGGCGAATTCTTGCGGATCACAGGGATGACAGCCTCGGCGTAAGGCTTCACATTTCTGCTCCAGGTGATGTTGCCGTTTGGCTCGTTACAGATCTCATAGATCACATTCGGAGTGGAAGCATACTTTTTGGAGATTTCTTCGAAAAAGCCCATGGCCTGAGTCTTGTAATTCATAGGGTTGGCGGTATTGCCATTCAGAATATGCCAGTCGATGATCACGTACATATCCTGTTTGACGGCCGCATTCACCGCAGCCTGCACCCGCTTTTTCGCAGCGGCTTTGTCTGACATATATCCGTTTTCTTCAACGTACATGGCGATTCTGAAGATATTGGCACCGCTGTCTGCCGTGAATTTCAATGCATCGTTCGAAATAAAGTCCGGGAACCATTGAATGCCGTGGGAAGACATACCGTGGAGTACTACCGGCTCGCCATCGGCATTTGAAAGCTGAGTGCCTACCACTTTCAGCCATCCGTTTTCGGAGACGCCGCCCTTTCTTACTTCCGCAGGAGGTGCGGGCGTGTATTCACCGCTATCCGCAGGCTCTGTGGCCTCGCCCGGGCCGGTTACTTCCGGTTGAGATGAGCCGCTTCCTGCATTTTGGAAGTTCCCCATACCAAAGGCTCTATAGAGAATCGTGCAGGCTTCCGCGCGTGTGAGGGTGCCGTTTGGCACAAAAAGTCCGTTTTCATAGCCTGTGAGGATATCGTTGGCGTAGGCTTTTTCCACCAGGTGCTGATAGTTGCCCGTGATGGAGCTAAAGTCGCGAATCGAAGAAGTGACTGCATTCCAGTCGCCCTGGTCCGCATTCGGAAAAAGTGAGAGCATCAGGATGGAAACTGCCTCTTCGCGTGTGATGTCGCCTTTTACATCCGGAAGGTTCCATATAATCCAGCAGCCGGCATTGTCACGCACAGATGCGATATTGCCACTGGCCCAGTAGCTGTCGGTGGCAGGTGATTCGATGCCGAGAATTCGGGAGATGATAGTGATGAATTCGCCGCGGGAAATGGTATTTGACGGGCGGAAGGTGCCGTCGTCATAGCCTTTCAGGAGACCGCGCTCTGCCATATCCGTGACGGCAACGTAGTACCAGGCATTTTCGGGGGTGTCCGAAAATGTAACAACATCTTTTTTGGAAGTGTCCAGCGCCTCGGAAGATGAGCTGCAGACTGCCATGACACAGATAAGAACAAGTATTGCAAGGATAATCGGCAGGCTGCGCAGCCTGCCGGCGCTAAAATTTCTGTAAGACATTTTCAATCTCCGTTTCACTTTCATTTTGTTTTGCAGCTTTTGCCGTGGTATTGCAGGCAATTTTCCCGAGGCTGCAATATGGATTTGTGCAAGGTGCTACGTGCAATCTTATGCATGGCTGCAATATGGATTTGCGCAAGGTGCTGTGTGCAATCTTACACGCGCCTGCTACATGGATTTGTGCAAGGTGCTGCGTGCAATC
>CAMPBN010000127.1 GCA_946638265.1 uncultured Bacillota bacterium | reverse complement strand
TATTAATAAGATCTAAAATTTTATTTTGACGTGAATATCTCATTGCATTTTCTCCTTAAAAAAATATAAAACCCCACGGATAATTATATATTAATAAAAATTCATTAGCAAGAAGAAAAGTTGAAATTTCGGGCGAATCCGCAAAAAATATTCACAGTGTGAATAAACAAAGAACGAAATTTTCACTAGACAAACATATGTTTGAGGTGCTATAATCTTTTTGGGAAGATGATTCGGCAAACCCGCGTTTTCGCAGGCGCCGGCGATTTCGATTCAGGAGGCACGGTTTGAGAATACTTGGTATTGACCCCGGCTATGCTCTTATGGGTTGGGGTATCATAGACATGAAAGGAAATCATTTCACGCCCGTTGCTTACGACTCCATTTCCACATCCAAAGATATGGAGCCTACGGACAGACTGAAATGCATATATAACAGCCTGATGGATATCATTGCGGAATACAGACCGGAGGTGGCATCCATCGAAGAGCTCTTTTTTAACAGCAATGTCACCACAGCCATTATGGTGGGCGAGGCCAGAGGCGTTGCCATGCTGGCATGTTCAAATTCTGGAGTCCCGGTGTTCGAATATACGCCGCTTCAGATCAAGCAGGCACTGGTGGGCTACGGCAGAGCGGACAAAAAGCAGGTCCAGCAGATGGTAAAGATGTTTCTCAATCTGGAAAAAGTGCCGAAGCCTGATGATACGGCGGATGCGCTTGCGGCTGCTATTTGCCACGGACATTCGGCAGGCAGCATTGCCAGGCTTTCAAAGCTGAAATCGGCGCTTTAGATTTTGGCTCGCGCGCCGCGTGCCGGAACCGTGGGATTCGCGGCATTATATTGAGATTATATAAGAGGAAATAAATATGATACATTACATCAAAGGACAATATATCATGCAGTTTGAAGGCGGCGTGGTGCTGGAGACGGGCGGCATCGGATATGAGATCTATGTGCCGCAGGGATCGGCCGTTTATCAGATGAGCGAAGGGCAGAACGCCATGTTGTATATCTATATGGCCGTTCGTGAAGATGATGTGAGCCTTTACGGCTTTGCTTCAAAGGACGACCTTCGGCTGTTCAAGCAGCTGATTTCAGTCAGCGGCATCGGAGCCAAGGGCGCCATGGCCATACTTTCATGCATGTCGGCAGACGAATGCAAGCGGGCCATAGCTTTTGAAGATGCTGCTGCGCTTACCAGAGCCAATGGCATCGGCAAAAAGACCGCGCAGAGAGTGGTGCTGGAGCTGAAAGACAAAGTCGGTATGCCTGATATGGCAGGAGGCGCTGCGCAGGTGGCAGCCGCCATGACAGAGGGCAGTGCGGGCAGCGCCAGAACAGAGGCTGTGAACGCACTTGTGGCACTCGGATATTCCAGGTCGGAAGCATTTACGGCGCTGGCATCGGTTCAGGAAGAGGACCTTTCCATCGAAGAATATATCAAGCGTGCACTTCGCAATCTTTAAGCAAATCAGGAGCAAAAAATGGACGAAAGATTTACGGATACACATCTTAATATGGCAGACCAGCAGACGGAGTTTACTTTACGCCCGCAGCATCTGGATGAATATATCGGCCAAAAGGATGTTACTGACAATCTCAAGATTTATATAGAGGCTGCCAAAAAGAGGCACGAGCCTTTGGACCATGTGCTTTTCTACGGGCCTCCGGGCCTTGGCAAGACCACGCTGGCAGGCATCATAGCCAACGAGCTGGGCGTGGACATCAGGATTACTTCGGGGCCTGCCATCGGGCGTGCCGGAGATCTGGCGGCCATACTCACAAATCTCAACGAAAACGACGTGCTTTTCATAGATGAAATCCATCGACTGAATCGTTCGGTTGAGGAAGTACTCTATTCGGCTATGGAAGACTATGCCATAGATATCATCATCGGAAAAGGTCCGTCGGCCCGTTCCATTCGATTGGACCTGGCCAAATTCACATTGATAGGTGCCACCACCAGGGCAGGCAGCCTTTCCGCACCGCTCCGCGACCGTTTCGGCGTACTATCCAAGTTTGACCTTTATACCGTAGACGAGCTGAAAACAATCCTGCGTCGTACTGCAGGACTTCTTGACGTGGAAGCGGACGAGGCTTCGCTTCTTGAAATGGCCAAGCGCTCCCGCGGTACGCCTCGTGTTGCCAACAGATTCTTAAAGCGTATCCGCGATTTTGCTCAGGTCAAGGGTGAAGGCGTGATCGATACCGATATCACGAAGCTGGCGCTTTCTGCCATGGGTGTTGACGATGAAGGTCTGGAGGCTTTGGACCGCGAGGTGCTGCGCACCATCATAGAACGCTTCGGCGGCGGTCCGGTAGGAATAGATACTATAGCCGCATCCGTAGGCGAAGAGAGGGTTACCATCGAAGACGCACATGAGCCTTATCTGATCCAGGCAGGATTCCTCCACCGCAGCCAAAAGGGTCGCATCGCCTCCGCCAAGGCATACAGACATCTGGGCATAGCTCTTCCGGAAAACCTTGAAAGGGAAGAACAGCTCAGCATGGATGAAAACAACTAAAAGCTGGTAAAATTGACAAACCGGATGTATGGACGATGCATCCGGTTTATGGTATTATTTTTAATGCTATGGAAAATATAAAGTCTAAGAAAAATACAAGAAAAATTTATGCTCTTGCTTTAGCCGTATTGCTGTCAGCTCTTACCATTACAGCATCTACGGATTTTGCATTTGCAAAAGATGAAAATCCGTCTGAAATCCGAATGGGAAATACGGTAAGAGTGGGGCTGAAATATGACTCATTGGCCGTGGAAAGCTTTTATCTTTCCTGCGACGGAGGCTTTTCAATCGCTGAATTTTCAAGGGATGGTGATATGCCGGTTCTTCAAAATACAGCAGCAACCGAAATCACGGTTTCGGCAGCTGATGGGGCAGTCAGCATCATAGATGCATCGGACGGTACAGTGCTGCTTTCGGATATGAGCACGCAAAATGTGATAGTGCCGAGGTTTTACAGCGAAGGATATGCCCTTGCGATGAACAAAACTTCTTATCGCGGAGGCTTTTCATATACTCTCACGGCCGCAGGAAAAATGAATGTTATCAATGTACTCAGCGTGGAACAGTATCTTTACGGAGTGGTGCCGTCGGAAATCGGAGCATCCGCACCGCTTGAAGCGCAAAAGGCTCAGGCTGTAGCGGCTCGCAGCTTTACCGTTCAGACCATCGAAAAGGGCGGAAGACACGGCTCCTCAGGCTTTGATGTTTGCAGCGGCACACATTGCCAGGTATATAGAGCCTATGCAGGGGAGAAGGAACTCAGCAGCCGCGCTGTGGACGAAACAGCAGGCGAATGCATCTGGTACGAAGGCAAAGTGGTGGATGCTTATTATGCCAAAAACAGCGGCGGATATACGCAAAACTCGGAGGACGTCTGGAGCGCCAAAACAGGATATCTGCGCGGAAAGCCTGACCCTTACGGGGAACTCTACAAATGGGAAAAAACCTATACTTTCAGCGAGATAGAAAATATATTGGATAGTGCCGGCAAATCTGTTGGCACTTTGGAAAAGGTGGAGATCACAAAGCGCCTTGCAAATTATAATGTCAAGGAGCTGACTTTCACAGGCAGCGCAGGCTCGGCAAAAGTGACGGGCGAAGGAGCCAGGAGCCTTTTCGGAGCGGGCAATGTCAAATCTACGATGTTTGCTTTTGACGGCAGCGCTATATATGTGACGGTGGACGAAAACGGAAAGCTCTTGGGCGAATCGGGGCCTGCGGCGGGCGAAACTCCGGCTGCAAGTCTGAAAGGGAAATATGTATATTCTGCCGGCGGCTTTTCGTCGATTGCATCGGAAACAGCTTTTGCCATAGGGGAGGGCGGCAAAACGACCACACTTCCTGAGGACAGAATCTATGCTGTTAGCGCTTCAGGCACGGCAGCCCTCATCTCCGAAGGAAGAAAGAAGGAAGCAGTTTCAGACACTGCATTTTCACCGGCGGGGGCTTCGAAAAATTCGGATGGTACCTACACCATTCCGAGAATTTCGGGAAGCGAT
>CAMPBN010000126.1 GCA_946638265.1 uncultured Bacillota bacterium | reverse complement strand
GGATCATTTGCCAAGCCAGCTTTCCGGCGGCGAGCAGCAGCGCGTTGGCCTTGCCCGTGCGCTCATAAATTACCCGGTGCTGATTCTTGCCGACGAGCCAACGGGCAATCTCGACGAGGCGAACCAAAATCTGGTGATGCAGCTTTGCATCTGACCGCTCAGCGACCAATAATAAATCGGGCTGGCCCAAACCACCATTTCCGCATCGGCCATATCCGGGTAGATCTGCTGCATGTCGTCGTTTTGCACGCATTTGCCTGCGCCGGCTCCGTGACAATATTCGCAGCCCAGGCAACCGTTGATCTTCATGCTGCCCACATTCCAAATCTTCACTTCATGGCCGGCGCTTTCCGCACCTTCTCTGAAAGCTTCGACCAAAGCTGCTGTGTTGCCGTTTTTACGCGGACTTCCGTTCAGTACTAAAATCTTCATCTCTTTCTCCTTTCATATTCAAGATGCCTCTTTGGGAACAATCTGCCAGTCTTCCGACCCGCTCCAGCGGAACCAGCTTCACTACAGTCATCGTTCTACGCGTTCCTCTTTTCGTACTCAGCCAGGTAGGCCTTGAACTCTTCTTCGGTCATGCCGGAGCGTTTGGCTGCTTCGCTCAGTGCCAAAAGCCCGTCGCACACCAAGCCTGCAAGACCTTCGGCAAGACCTTCTTCTTTACCCTTACCAAAGCCTTCGTCAAAACCTTCGTCGTGCGCACCTCTCCAATATGCTTTTTCGTCAAATTCTGTTAAAAACATATCCGCGACCTCCGCTCTGTGCTTTTTCAAAAACTCGTCCAAAACGCCCTCAGAAATGCACTGCTTCACAGCCATGTCCACAGCTTCCGCTGCCGGCAGATTTTCCGCCTTAAATTCATTCACCAAATTTATAAGGTGCATGTAGTCGCCAAGCAATCGGCATTTCTTTAGCAACTCGTCGTTCTTTCCGTCATTGAGGTTGTACATCGTGGCTGTCCACTCGAAATTGCCTGTCTTATCCGGATTTATGAAAGCATCCGACAGTTTCAGTTCCGTCACAGGATCCTGCTTTTCGCTACCGGTGTAAAAAACCACGAAACGCGGAGTTGGAATCATCAGACGCGATTTGCTGTACAAACGTCCTTTGCGATCCTCCGGCTCAACGTACGCTGAGTAGAATTTTCCAAAATACATGAGTCCTCTGAGCGGCATGTTCGGATTGAACGTGCTCTGCTGCTCCCACAGCGACAGATAACTGTCCAGCAGGAACGACACATCGTTTTTCATGCTGATGTATACCACATCTTCAAGGGTATTAATCTCGATGTCGTCCGGATTCGTGTAATTCGAAGAATTCAGCGCATTATAAAGCGATAAGATGTACTCTTTGTTTTCCTCACGGCCGAAAATAAACTTGAATAAACGGTCTTTGAATTCTCTGTTGATAGTTACTGACAAAATATTTTCTCCTTTCCCAATAGGTACTAAACCGCTGAGAAAGAAGTATTCTACTACGTGAATTATACCACAAAGTACAAAGTTAATACAGCTTTCTCTGCTTTATTTGTTTTGGATATATTTGGTATAATCTCATTATATTTAACTGTTATTTTTTGTCAATATATTTTACATAATTTTCTAGTATATTTTTCCATTGCGTCACAAATAAAAACCCCCGGAGCGGAAACCCCAGGGTCGTAAATTTGCTATTCTTTTTTTCAGTTTTGGTTCGGGGGCTATTTTGCCTTTTTGTATGTGAAATAGTATGCGCAGCCGACGAAGATGGCGCCGCCTACTATATTGCCCAGTGTTACCGGTACCAGGTTGGCTACCAGGAAGTTTTGCCAATTGAGGCCCGACAGCAGCTCCGGCGAAAGCGCGGAATTTGCAAGGAGCGCTGCATCGCCTTTTGCGAAGATGCCTGCCGGCACATAATACATATTGGCCACGCTATGCTCAAAGCCCGAAGTGACAAATACCCATATCGGGAAGAATATCCCAAAGATCTTACCGATAGTCGAGTCTGCTCCCGTGGCAAGCCACACTGCCAGGCACACCAGGATATTGCAAAGAATACCCATCACGAATGCTTTTCCGAAAGTAAGAGCGCATTTGCCTGCCGCGATTTTCACGGTCATGGCGCCGAGCGCGCCGCCGCCCGATGCGAAAAGTCCGGTAACGCTCATCAGATACGCGATGCCGGCGCCGCCGACAAAGTTTCCGATATATACGATGACCCAGTTTCTGAGCATCCTTCCTGCAGAGATTCTGCGGTCAAGAAGCGAAGTCACCATCAGGCAATTTCCCGTAAAAAGCTCTCCTCCGCAGAGGATCACCATCATCAGCCCTGCCGCAAAGAGTGCGCCTGCGAGGGCTTTGCCCAGACCGAATGTCATAGGCTCCGACAAAAGTCCGTAAGCTGCCATATTGGAGCTTTCTGCGCCAAATGCTATGAAGGCGCCTGCCATGATTGCCAGCACGAAGAGCTTTCCGAAGCTGCCTCCTGCTTTCGCTACGCCGGACTCAATATTTGCATCTAAGATTTCGTTTGGTTTAAGTTGCTTTCCCATTATTTCATCACCCATCCCAATTTCATAGAAATGATTGCCGAAGCGTCCGAAAGGAGCTTCTCGAAAAGTCCTGCCGACTGTTTGCTGTAGCGCACCTTCGGGCAGGAAATACTGATAGCCGCAAAAGGCTTGCCCTCCGCATTGAAGATTGGAGCGCCGAACGCAATCAGGCCTGTATCAAACTCTTCGTGGTCGATGGCTATGCCCTTTTCCTTCACTTCAGCCAGCTTTTCTATCAGCTGCTCTTTGGTGATCGCCGTGTTTTCGGTATAGGCGATCAGGTCCGACTCTTTGATGATCTCGTCGATTTCCTCGTCCGAAAGATATGCCATGATAGCCTTGCCCATGCCCGTGCAATGCATCGGTATGCTCTTACCTGTGGTGGTCGCCACCTGGATGCCGGTCTCGCTCTGGGCTCTGTCGATATAGACCACGGAGTTTTCCACGCGGATGCCCAGGTTTACGGTCTCGCCCGTGATCTGCGCTATCTGGCGGATATAAGGGCGCGCGATATCACCCAGCTCGTTTTTGTGGAGCACATTCCTGCCATACATGTAAAATTTCATGCTGTTGGAATATTTTTTCGTATTCGGGTTTTGAATAACAAATCCCGACTCCTTGATAGTGTTGACTATGCGGTGGACTGTGGTCTTGTCCATCTCCAGAATTTCCGAAAGCTGGCTGATGGAAAGCTCCTCCGCCTTGTCCAGGGCGTCGATGATAGCAAACGCCTTGGTGACTGATTTTACGCTGTTATTACGTGTATTCTCTTCCATAATATCCCGATATTTCCTTCTAAAATGTTTCGCATTGTGATATGCAGTTTTGCTTTACGAAATGATTATACTAGGCTTTTCAAAAAATAGCAATAGCGATACTGCACAAATAAGCAAAAAAAGAACTCTGCACTGAGCAGAGTTCTTCTATTCCATTTTACTCCATGGAAAATCCCGAAAGGCCGTCAGGCTTTAATTGACGCCCTATCTTCAGATAGGTGGGTTTCCTGCCTCAAGCTTCTGTCTTCCCCTGACAATGGAGGCCTGACATATTCTAAAAAGAACGCGGAATCCCAATGCGTAAGTGTAGGTTCAATTAAATCACCTTAACGAGAAATTCAGGATCTTCTATGCCTATATTTTACTCCTCGCCTTCCCAAAGGTCAATACCGCAGTTGGTATAAACTTTCTGAACGTCGTCGTTGTCTTCGAGGATGTCGATCATCTTGCGGAGCATCTTGATGGTGTGTTCGTCTGTAGGATTGGACTCCATGGACGGAACATATTCCACATCGGATTCAGCCAGCTCGTAACCTGCCTTCACCAGTGCGCTGTGAACATCTGTGTAAGCGTTCGGGTCGCACGTAATCTCGTAGCTGTCTTCGTTGGTGACCATATCGTCGGCACCGGCCTCGAGCATATCTTCCATCAGCTTGTCTTCGTTTACCGCATCTGTCTTTTCGATGAGGATAACGCCCTTACGGGAGAACATGTAGGATACGCAGCCCG
>CAMPBN010000125.1 GCA_946638265.1 uncultured Bacillota bacterium | reverse complement strand
CTGCTGTCTATGGGTTGCTGGTAAATGCCTTTTCCGCCGGAATGCATGGTGTTGAAAAATCCGGCCGCAAAATCCTTCTCACTTTCCGAATTGACTATCCTCACATCCGATGGCGAATTTGCAAGAATAGTGGTATGGCTGCCGCGGTCTATGCGACCGGCATTCAGATTGAACCCGATGCCATTAAGCAGCAGATGCCAAACTTTTTTCTGGCTTTCCTCATCAACCGCCGGGATACGCAATTTCGGGTTTTGCTCACAAGCGCTGATTTTTCGCACCGACTCGATCAGGAAACCTTTCAATTCATCGACAAAAATGTCAAGAGCCTTGCATGTCAAGCCTTCCAGATAATAGCCCAAAAGTGCATCATACGGACTTTCTTCGTACCCCCAATATTCTGCGAAGCTTTTGAAAGTTTCGGTGATTTTTTTCAGATAAGGCTTGAACAGATTGAAATCACCTGTTTCCCTTGCATCTTTCCAAATCTGTTCGGATTTTGCTATCAGCTCCACGTAATCCCTATATTCCTTTTCAGGAATTTTATTGATATATTCCGAGCTGCGTCTGATCCTGTGAAGCATAGCATCTGTGATGGCATCATTTCGCCTGTTATGCTCAAAATATCTCACATAACTGCCAAACTCCCTACCCGAAAGCAGTTTGTATTGCTCATCGGCCAAAAATGCCATAACCTTGGAACGGTATTCAATTCCTTCCGGTGGCATATAAGTAATTTTGTCCCAATAAATGAGAGATTTTAACGTATATTGATAATATTCGATACGCGAAACCAGCCGGCGAAAATCCTCAAGCTTTTCGCAATAAGATGCGGGGCGTCCGGATATTTTCTTTGCGTTACTCATCATGTCCCTCCTCTTTGGAAAATCTGTTATATTTACGCAGTCCGAAGAATACTATGAGTGTCGCCACAAGGTACAAAGCCGCTGCTATGTAATATGCGGTCCTGTAGCCCTCCTGACTTTTGAAAAGTATCTGCCCCGTGAAATTGCCGCTGATAATGCTGACTATCCCGGCCAGGAAATTTACCACCGAAGTATAAGCCGGCCGCAAAGCTTTCGGCGCGATATACATGCAAAGGGCGCTGTCTGCCGGACTGCTGAGATTGGCAAGGCCTGCTCTCATAAAGAGCGCAATTCCCACCACAGGCACCATGGCACCTCCGAATGCATCTCCGTTTGCGATCAAAAGCATAAACGGAATGGAGAGGATCATGCTGACACATATGGTGCTGGCAGCCCCAAGTTTTTTCACCACCACCGGCGTAAAAAGCATAAATACAACGATGGCGGCATAAGAAACGGAAACCAGCAGCGACGAAGTAGCCTTGTCTATATGCAGATTTCTGTTCAAAAATACAGTGTAATAGGACGAGAAAAGTCCCATCGCAAACGATACGATGGCCCAGTACGTCAGATAAAGCAGCGCATCTTTTCCTGCAAGTACGCGTAGGATCTCGCCTGCACGTTCCTTCAAGGTTTTGCGGTTTTCATGCACGATCCCGGCAAAATCCGATTTTTCTTCGCGGATCAGCATCACCGGCAATATGCAAAGTGCCGAAAGCATTGCCGTAATCAGCAATACGTCCTTATTTCCCTGCAGATATGCGCTTCTCAGGGCAGGGCTCATGTCTGCCACATAAGCCGTAAGCTCTTTGGCAGCCGCATAGGTTTTTCCGGCATGCACCGAAAACATTTTGACCGTGACAACGCCGCCAAGATATGTTGTAAGGAAATATCCGACATATCCCATATAGTAAGTGCGTGTATACCAGTCAATATCGCTGTTTCCTATTCCGCCCGTATAAGCTGCCACAAACGGTGCGAGCATAATAAAATGCAGCTGTACTCCCGTCAGTGCCAAAAGCGTAGTCAGATACAAAACCCACGCCGCATCCAGATAAACCGCGGAAACCATGGCCGAAGTGCACGCCAGGGCGCAGAAAAGAAGCGGAATCTTATATCCCGTCTTCGGCACTGCCAATAATATCAGCGCGCTGATAAAGGTGGCGTACCCGTAAAATGCCCAAAACGATGTGGCGATCCCCAGAGAAACCTCCTGAAGGTAGTTCACGAATGTGTCATACATTATCCCGCTGACCAGATTGTTTAATATGTAGCTGACGATGAAGAGGGTAAGATTTCTTTTTTCCCTCGAGCCCGGAGCCAATGCCATAATAACACCTCTTTACTGCAATAAAAGATTTCAGTCCGGATTGAACTGTGAGAAGAACGGATGAAGACTGTTGCCGGAAAAATCCCTGCCTGCCGCAGGAAACTCGCTGCGTTGTTCTTCGGCATCCTCCTCCAGATATTTCCTTCTCTCGGAGATTTCTTCATTTTCTATCTGTTCCAGCATGGCAAGAAGCATCCGCGCTTCTCTCTTCATGCGGCGGATATTGAATTTCTGCGTTCGGACAGTGGCAACGCTGATATCCATTTCTTCACCAAGCTGCCTATTATCCTTTTCCAGATACATGCCTTCCAGAATATCCTGCTGAGAATCCGAAAGGCCGTGGACATTCTTTCCAAGCCTGAGCATCCCGTAAAATGCGCCGTCATGTTCATCCAAAACATGCTCTTCCATTGCCCGCTCTGCAGAAACCGTTCTGCCGCGCGAAGTATAAAAAAGCCCTTTTTCAAATTCTTCACCGCAAAATATGCAGCAAAGTTTGCCGGTCGTGGCGTCTTCGGTATATCCGCGGACCATTTCTTCAATGCTCAGCTCTTTGAACTCCATTTTTCTCTCCTTTTCTCCTTAGCTTATGCTATCTCAAATCAATATAAACATTTTCTTGAATCGTTTATCATTTACTAAATGATATTCTTGTTCGTTTTTAAAGTCAACAAATCCAGCCTCCTTTTGCCTATAAAAAGAGGCATTGCGTTTTTTCGCGCAATGCCTTGATTTTTTAAATATATTGTTGCTACCCAAGGTGTGCAACTTTGTACAAATTGTATTCTTTTGCTAGTCTATGTCTGAAATATCCACATCGGCCTGGATACGGATGCTATAGCCCGGATACGCTTCTGCGAGTTCCTTTTTCAGGATTTCCACGCCTTCTCTGTGGCTGATGTCAAAACTCATCACCACGTCAAAACGCATTTCTTTGGCCTGCAAATCTACATAAAATCCGTGAAGTTGCAGCGCCCAGTCATGTGAAAGCACCCTTTTGCAAACGTCGTTATGCACAGTGGCGGATTCATCGCCCGAGGTATTGTAGGAATAAACGCCCACTCCGGTGAGTATTACGCCTGTCTCGCGATAGACTTTGGCCTCCACTCTGCGTGTCAGGATATCCACGTCCTTCACTGTCATGGTGTCAGGCAGCTCCAGATGCACGGAAGCGTAGTCCTTGCCCGGGCCGTAATTGTTGATGATCAGGTCGTATGCGCCCCGTACTTCTTCTTCCTCGTTGAGGAGTGCTTTGATGCGGAGAGTCGTTTCTTTTTCAGCGCGTTTTCCCAGGATATAGTCGAGCGTATCTTTGATAACTTCCACACCGGCTTTGATGATGAAAGCGGAAATGAGAACGCCCACGTAAGCCTCCAGCGAGATGCCGCATGCCACGAAAATCAGCGCCGAAGCCAGCACCGAAAAAGAGATGATCGCATCAAAAAGCGCATCCGTGCCTGATGCAACAAGAGCCCCCGAGTCCGCCTTTTTCCCCTGCGCCTTGACATAAGTGCCAAGCAATATTTTCACAACCACTGCCACTGCGATGATGAGCAGCGAAACGGCAGTATATTCCGGTTTGACCGGTAATATAATCTTCTTTACGGACTCCACAGCGGAAGTGATTCCGGCATAAAGGATGATGCCTGCCACTATCAGCGCCGCCAGATATTCCGCCCAGGGCAGCGTCCGCGGCGTGACGGTGATATGACCCGCGCTCAGCTCCCGCGCCAGATGCTCCGCCAGCGCGGCCTTGAAGCTGTTCTCCTCGTTGACCAGCAGCGTCAGCTCCAGCGGCGCGGGAGAAGGAGAGGAAACGGGCGCGTCGTCTTCGCCCGTTTCGAGGGTGAAAG
>CAMPBN010000124.1 GCA_946638265.1 uncultured Bacillota bacterium | reverse complement strand
GAAGGCGGCGCTGCGGAAAGCGGTCTGATTTCCGGCGGCAGCGCCGTAAGTGGTGAAGACGCTCAAAGCGAAGACGGAGAAGCTGCCTTTGGCGAAGGTAAAATCTACGTATATGTGGCCGGCGCAGTGGAAAAACCCGGGGTGGTCATTCTTAACGAAGGAGATCGCATCTTTCATGCAATAGATGCAGCAGGAGGCTTTTCAAAAGACGCTGCCGGGGAACGGCTCAATCTGGCGCAGATCGTAGAAGACGGAGACAAGCTTTATGTTCCGACTTTCGAAGAGCTGGAAGCTACGGAAAACGGGGAAGGAGACGGATTTATAGCAGAAGCTGCGGGGCTTGAAAGCAGCAATGGCAAAATCAACATCAATACAGCCTCTTCATCCGAGCTTCAGTCCATATCCGGCATCGGTGCGGTTACTGCCGGCAAGATCGTTTCTTACCGCGAAGCCAACGGGAAATTTAAAACAATCGAAGATATTAAAAACGTCAGCGGTATCGGCAATGCCACATTTGAAAAGATGAAAGACGAGATTTGTGTACGCTGACAGTCAAAATTACAATTTTGTTTCGTTTAATCCGCTTGTCTTGAAAGAGCATAGGATAAGTGTTATAATGACATAACTGCAGTGCTCAGGGGAATTTCTGCACCGCAGGCGGTTTAATTTCGGCAAAAATGTGTATCATAATGAACGAGAGAGGAGATTAATTATGAAAAAACAGATTTTGACTTTCGGACTGGCACTTTCAATGGTATTTACGCCGGTCATGTCTTTCGCAGACACTGCCAAGGCTACAAATCTCAGCCTTGGAGAAGCGTATGCAACATATCAGAAGACTGATGCCTACAACCTGGTAAAGTTTGAAAATGCTTTGGACAAGGCCAGCATCAAGGATATGTATGTTGATAAAGATCTTCCAAACTACAACTATTATTCCAAGCTCATGAAAGAGCAGAGGGACTATTCCAACAAAGTCCTTGAAAGCAATGCAGCTGCCAGAGAAAACAAGACTTATCTTGGTTTTGTGCAGCAGTATTACGGCTTGAAATATGCTGAAGAGTCGCTGGCGATCGCAGAAGCAGGTCTGGCCACAGCCAAGAAGTCTTATGAAACCACACAGCTCAAATACAAGCTGGGCACAGTCTCCAAGATGGAATTCAACCAGGCTACCATCAATTATTCTAAGACACAGAACGAAGTAAAGAGCGCAAAGGCGGAACTTGAAACAGCCAAGATGCAATTCAATTCTTTCATTGGCATGGATCTCAATGCTCAGCTGAAGCTGACATCTTCAATCGAAGAAGCGGCTATGCCTGACACCAAGCTGGAGGATGCGGTAAATGCCGCACTTGAGCACAGATCTGAGCTGATTACCGCAGACTACAACGTATCCATGGCGCGCAGAAATTATGTTGCAGCAGAGCCATATCCGCACACAGGCTCCAAGTTTGCAGCTGCCAACCTGGGATACCAGAGCGCACTTTATGCCGCAAAAGCTGCCAAGGATAGCATCGTGATCGATGTTACCACCAAATACAATACCATGCACAATCTCTACGATACAGTGCAGCTGGACAAGAAGAATTTAACTGCCGCTCAGGATACTTACAATATGGCTCTTAAGCGCTATGAACTGGGCATGAGCACACTTACAGAAGTACAGAATGCAGAGCAGCTCTTAAACTCCACCAAAGTGGAAAAAGCCAAGAACCTGGTAGCCTATCGTCTGGCAGTAAAAGAATTCGAGCTTTGCATGGGCGCAGGCACCAAAGTCGCAAACATCCCGGGTGCGGGCGGTGCTGAAGAATAGGAAGGAACAAGATGATCACAAAAGAAATGATTGCCCGCATCAATGAGCTGGCACACAAGAAAAAAAGAGAAGGTCTGACATCCGAAGAATTGCAGGAGCAGGCAGAACTTCGCAAGGCATATCTTGAAGCCTTCAGAGCCAATTTCAAGGCGCAGCTGGACAACATCGAAATCGTAGACTAGAACCCTTGATTTTGCACGATAAAAATCAAATAGACTGTTAAAATTGCCGTAATGTGGGTATACATATTACGGCAATATTTTTTATGAACGCAACGAAAGGGATAAAAAATGCGACAGGTTTATATGGATTATTCGGCAACTACGCCGGTCAAAAAAGAAGTTCTGGATGCTATGATTCCGTATTTTACCGAAAACTTCGGAAATCCTTCCAGTCTTTATTCAATAGGTTTGAAATCAAAAGCAGCGATTACTGAGGCAAGGGAAAAGCTGGCCCATCTGATAGGGGCCGATCCTGCGGAAGTCTTCTTTACGGGTTCAGGCAGCGAGGCGGACAACTGGACACTTTTTGGTATTTCCGACAAGCTGAAGGCTAAGGGCAATCACATCATCACCACCAAAGTGGAACATCATGCCATCCTGCATTCCTGTGAGTTTTTGCAGAAGCATGGAGTGGATGTGACATATGTAGGCGTTGAAAAGGACGGTACAGTGGACCTGAAAGAGCTGGAAAACGCCATCACCGACAAGACCATCCTCATCAGTGTAATGATGATCAATAACGAAGTAGGCACTATCATGCCGATCAAAGAAATCGCTGAGATTGCTCACAAACACGGCGTGCTGCTCCATACAGATGCAGTTCAGGCGCTGGGCAACACTCCTATCAATGTAAAAGAGATGGGAATTGACCTGATGTCCATGTCTGCGCACAAGATTTACGGACCTAAGGGCGTAGGCGCACTTTATATCAGAAAGGGCGTAAATCCTTCCAACTATATTCATGGCGGCGCGCAGGAAAACAAGCGCAGAGCTTCCACTGAAAATCTGGCCGGTATCGTCGGATTTGGTGTTGCGGCAGAACTCGCCGAGAAAAATTTGGAAAATCACATCAAGACCTGCTCTGAGCTGAGGGATTATTTCATCAGCCAGGTGGAGGAAAAGATTCCTAATGTATATATCAACGGTAACCGCACCCGCAGACATCCGGGCAACGCCAGCATCACTTTCGAATATATCGAAGGCGAATCCATTCTTTTGCTTTTGGATTCTGTCGGCGTATCCGTTTCCACAGGCTCTGCATGTTCATCGGCGTCACTTACTCCGTCCCACGTGCTGACAGCCATGGGCATTCCGGTTGAGAGAATTCACGGAACCGTAAGATTTACGGTTGGCGACTTTACCACAAAAGAAGATATCGACTATGTGGTTGAAAACCTGGTAAAGATCATTGCAAGACTGAGAGAAATCTCCTCTGTTAACGAAAAGGAAGGATGGAAATAAAATGGCTGAGAATACACTTTACAACGAAAAAGTTATGGAATATTTCATGAACCCAAAGAACGTCGGAGAAATCGAAAATCCTGACGGAAAGGGCGTTTACGGCTCTCCTGTCTGCGGAGACATGATGATGATCACGATTAAGGTGGACGAAAACGATGTCCTGACAGACGTTAAGTTCAAGACTTTCGGCTGCGGCAGTGCTATCGCTTCATCTTCCATGGCCACCGAAATGATCATCGGCAAGACCGTGGAAGAAGCTCTGGCTGTTACCAACAAGCAGATCGTTGAAGAACTGGGCGGACTGCCTGCAGTTAAGATTCATTGCTCCGTTTTGGCAGAGCACGCCATCAAGTGCGCAATTTACGACTATGCGCAGAAAAACGGCAAAACATACAAAGGCCTGGAGGGCTTTGACCCTAATGCCGACGACGATGACGAAGGCGAAGGAGAGGGCAGCTGCGGCGGTCCTGCATGCGGCACCAACTAATAGAGCCCGTATCCTTGATTACAATTGATTTTTTGGCCAAAAAGGTGCATAATCAAAGGGATTAGTGCACCTTTTTTATTGCTTTTCGCATGCACCGGAAAGATGAGAAATTTATTTAACAGCTAAAACGAGGTAACGAAATGAAAATATCAAAACTCCTGGAAAAAGATACATTATCCATGTCTTTTGAGGTCTTTCCTCCAAAGACAGACTCGGCATTTGAAAGTGTAAAAAGTGCAACGGAAGAAATAGCAAAGCTGAAGCCTCTTTTCATGAGCGTTACATACGGCGCAGGCGGCGGCACCAGCAAATATACGCTGGACATCGCAGAAGGCATCGAGAAGAATCTC
>CAMPBN010000123.1 GCA_946638265.1 uncultured Bacillota bacterium | reverse complement strand
TCCTCCCTGCGAAACAAGGCAGTGATAGTACCTATGCTCTGGCACGGGGCCTATGACTATCTGGCTACACGCAGCGGAACGGAAGGGCTTGCATTTTTCCCTTTTGTAGTGATCATGTTTATCATCGTACTGGTAAAAATCCACCGCAGCGCAAAGAACGACCACTACTTCAGCAGCGGCCGCGATATCGAATATTATCTTTTCAATAACAGATTTTAAAAACAGATAAAAAAGAAGGGCAGGTGAGAAACCTGCCCGTTTTTTATGCGTTCACGATAGCATCCAGCACTGCTTTGCGCTTTTCGAATGCTGCTTCCGCAGCCTCTTTTGAGTCGCAGTGTACCGAATAATAAAATTTAATCTTCGGCTCAGTGCCCGAAGGACGGACCGCAATCCAGGAACCGTCTTCAAAGAGGAATTTGAGCACATCGGACTTTGGCAGGCCGTCACAGCCGGCTTCATAGTCCTTCATCTCCGAAATCCCCGGCATCAGCTTGAGATTTTTAGCTCTGAGCTCTGCCATAATTTCCGCGATGCGCTCCTGGCCGTCTTTGCCCTTGAGTGTGGCTGAAACCATCCTGTCATGATAATAACCGAATTTGTCATAAAGCCCTTCCAATACATCTATCAGGCTGAGCCCTTTGGCTTTGTAGTATGCCGTCATCTCACAGATCAGCATGGAGGCTACTACTGCATCCTTGTCTCTGGCGTGAGTGCCCACCAGGTAGCCGTAGCTTTCTTCAAATCCGAAGACATATTCATAGTCGTGATTTTTTTCAAAACCGTTCATCACGGCGCCGATAAACTTAAAGCCGGTAAGAGTGTTAAAGACTGTCATGCCGTAGCTGCGTGCAATGTCTGCTGCCAGCTCGCTGGTGACGATGGTCTTGATGAATGCGCTCTTTTTACCCAGGGATTCTTTTCTGCGTTCCAGTACATAGGAAGAAAGTACGGCACCTGTCTGATTTCCCGTAAAAAGCCTGTATTCACCGGAGCTGTCCCGTACGGCTATGCCGATGCGGTCGCAATCCGGGTCGGTGGCAAAAGCAATGTCGGCACCGATTTTTTCAGCCTGTGCGATGGCGAGCGCCAGGGCATTTCGCTCCTCAGGATTTGGAGAAGTGACTGTGGAAAAATTGCCGTCGGCAACAGTCTGCTCCTTTACGGTTTCCACTCCGGTGTAACCCTGATTTTTCAGGATTTCCGTAACGGGCACAAAGCCTGTGCCGTGAAGAGGGGAATAAACCGCCTTCAGGGCTGCCTTGTCTTTGGCAGGCACTTCTCTTGCCTGCAGCGCCACTGCTTTTAGGAATTTATCCATGATATCACGGCCAATCATTTTGACGAGACCGGATTTTTTCGCCTCGTCCATGTCCATGGAATGAGTCTTTGTGATGTCCACTTTTTCCACATGCGAAATCACATCTGCCGCATCCACCGGCCCCAGCTGGCAGCCTGTTTCATCATATGCCTTGTAGCCGTTATATTCTTTTGGATTGTGGCTGGCAGTGATGACTACGCCGCCGCAGCATCCAAGTTCCCGCACCGTAAAGGAGAGAAGAGGCGTGGCTGAAAGGCAGTCGAAAAGGAAGGCCGGGATCCCGCAATATGCAAATGTCAAGGCCGTCTCTTCCGCAAACTCTTTTGAAAAATTGCGGCAGTCAAAAGCTACTGCCACACCGCGTTTTTTGGCGTCCTCTCCGAATTTTTCGAGGAGAAAGTCGGCAAAGCCGGTGGTGGCTCTGCGTACATTGTATTGGTTCATGCGGTTGGAACCTGCGCCGATGATGCCTCTCAGTCCGCCTGTACCGAACTCGAGATTTTTGTAAAATCTGTCTTCAATTTCTTTTTCATCGGTCAGTGCTGCCAGCTCCGCATGTGTTTTTTCGTCAAAGAAGCTGTCGCTCTTCCAGAATTCGTACATTTTGCGATAATCATTCATAAAATTATCTCCTTTCAAAGCTAAGATACAAAGTCTGTCCAATTTATTTTATATCAGTCACCGGCTCGTCGTCATCGAGAATCAACACTCCCAGAGGCGGGATCTTGTGATCCTTGAAGACGGCTTCCTGTGTCAGGCTGCGGTTGACGATGGCAGCTGCGTATTTTACCACATCGTTTGAACGGAAATCCCGCCCGTAGTAAAAACGTGCAATGCCGACACATTCTTTGTTTACGGTGAAAATCTTAAATTCTCCGTCTTTCAGCACCGGATTGGCGTGGTAGAATTTCGCCCAGGCTCTGTAATTTGCCAGAATATCCGGGTCTTCGTTTCCCCATGGGAAGGTGCCGCGGTTGTACGGATCTTCAAGCCCCTGCATGCCCACTTCGTCGCCGTAGTAGATGCAAGGCACTCCCGGCATCATAAAGCGCAGGGCATTGATCAGCTTTTCCCTCTTGATGCCGATGCTGTAATACCATTCCGAAAGTCTGAAATCTTCGCGTTCGTTTTCAGGGATGTTTTCAGCTTCACCCAGGACGCTGAGAATACGCGCGCAGTCGTGGCTTCCCACCAGGTTGAGGCAGGAATAGAAGTTTTCGCGCGGATAATTTTCGTATATGTTCATCATGCGCCTTGCAAAATCGTCTGCCGAAAGCTTGCCCATACAAAAGTCGATGGCAGCTTCCTTGAACGGATAATGCATGGTGCAGTCAAGCTCTTTTCCGAGGAAGTAGCGACGGCGCTCACCGTAGGCCACCTTGGAAGTGGCATCTTCCCAGACCTCGCCCATCAGCAGGCTGTTTGGATTTTCCGCCTTTGCCGCAGCTCTGATTTTTTCTACGAAAAAGTCAGGGAGTTCATCCACCACATCCAGCCTCCAGCCGGATGCGCCATTCTTCAGCCAGTGGCGGACCACTCCGTTTTCCCCGCAGATAAAATCCTGATAGGAAGGGGAATTTTCTTCGATATTCGGCAGGTCGTGGACGCCCCACCAGCATTCGTATCCCGGGTTTTCATCCGTGAAGCGGTACCACAATCTGTACGGACTGTTTTGATCCCAGTAGGCACCGCCGTTGCCGTAGTTGGTGAAGTAATTGAAATATTTGCTGTCACGGCCGGTATGATTGAATACGCCGTCCAAAATGATTTTGATCCCGGCATCATCGCAGGCTGAAGCCAGTTCGCGGAATGTATTTTCGTCGCCCAGCATCGGGTCTATTTTCATATAGTCTGCGGTGTCATAGCGGTGGTTGGAGGATGCTTCAAAAATCGGATTCAGATAGAGGACTGTAACTCCGAGGGATTTCAGGTAAGGAATCTTTTCGATGATACCTGAAAGATTGCCTCCGAAAAACGGCCAGCGCGTTACGGCACCGTTTGCGTCTTTTGTGTAGAACGGCTTGTCGGACCAGTCCTGGCAGATGACTCGCTTTGGCCCCTGCCATGTGGAAGGATGAGCGGACTTCACCACGCATTCCTGCCAGTCGCGACCGCGGGCAAACCTGTCAGGGAAAATCTGATAGACAATCCCGTCTTTGTACCATTTTGGCACTGTTTCTTCTTCGTAGACAGTGATCTGGTAGGAGTTTACCTGGAGATTGGAAAGGCTGCCTTCACCGCCAAGACCGTCGGATGCATTGCCGTAGTAGTAGCGGTTTGAGCCAAGATCCACCACAAAGTGGTACCAGCAAATTCCGGGTTCTTGCGGCATTTCCACGTCCAGCTCGAAAAAGCCCATTTCGTGCTCCGATTCGTGCATGGGAATCAGGGCCGGTTCTTCACCGTCCCGTGCGAAAGAAAGCAGCACACCTCTGGCGCCCGAAGCTTTGATAGCCAGGTAGACGGACGTGCCGGTGGTGACGGCTCCAAAGGGTTTGCGATATGTTAAGTTTTGTGAATTGTGATAAATATTCATAACAAATCCAGATACATCCTTTGATATTTTTTAGCGGAGGCAGCCCATGAAAAGTCTGCGTTCATCGCCGCATTTTGCATGGTTTGCCAATTGCTTTTGTTATTCTTAAATACATCAATGGCCAGGTCGATCGTACCCAAAAGCTCGTGGGCGTTGAAGTTGGCAAAGCTGAAGCCTGTGCCTTCGGAAGTGAAGCGGTTGTACGGAACTACGCTGTCGCGCAGGCCGCCTGTTTCGCGTACCAGAGGCAGAGTGCCGTAGCGCATCGCCATCATCTGTG
>CAMPBN010000122.1 GCA_946638265.1 uncultured Bacillota bacterium | reverse complement strand
GCCAATAAAACGCATCCTTTGCATCCTATATGGAATAAAAGGCGATTTTGGATGCAGGTTTCATGGTATAAAGTGTTGCGGCTGCCAGGATACACCTGTAATTTCAGGTGTATTTAGGGGCGGCTGCCAGGATACTCCAAAATCGCCATCCGAATCTCCTAATATATGGATAAAAAACGCATCCCATTCCGCGTTTTCGCCAATTTAGGATGCGTTTTCCTTAAATTTTAATATGAACTACAGATTAAAGAACCTGTAAAGCATCGTCACAATCAGGGCAGCAATGGTGGCAGGGGCGCGCAGCAAACCGCGAAATCGCCAAAAGATGTCTTGACAGCCTCTCGCAGATGTGTTAATGTTCTTGTGACAATTGAAGATGATACTTCGGGGCGGGGTGAAATTCCCCACCGGCGGTAAAGCCCGCGACCTTGGGTCTTCTGACCCGAGCTGAATCGGTGAAATTCCGGTGCCGATAGTTACAGTCTGGATGAGAGAAGTGTAGTTTCGGTTTTCGCGTGCCTTAACACGGGTTCCGGTGCGATTTTATGTTTCGTGCGGAGCTCCTGCGATTTATGGACACTGATGATACTGAATATTTTTGCTCCGGGATTTTTGTTCCGGAGTTTTTGTTTGGTCGCGCCGCTTTGGGTTCAGAGCCCGGAGGCGCTGTCTTGCTGCACACCGCCCGTTTTTGCGTGCGGTTTTTTGTTTGCCTGCAGCAGTAGGTAGCAAAGGAAGCGGTGGAATGGGTGGCGATGTGAAGGACTGCGGAGGTAACAAAGGAAGCGGTGGAATGGGTAGCGATGTGAAGGAATGCGGAGGTAACAAAGGAAGTGGTGGAATGGGTAGCGATATGGAGAAGTGGGAAAATGAATTTTACGAATGATGCAGACGAAAAATTTATGCGAAGGGCTATAGAGCTGGCACGCAGGGGCGCCGGCCGGACCGCCCCGAACCCGATGGTGGGTGCGGTGGTGGTTCGGGACGGGCGCATCGCGGGGGAAGGCTGGCACAAGCGATGCGGCGGGCTCCACGCTGAGCGCGAAGCTTTTGCTGCGCTGAAGGAGCCCGCGGCCGGCGCCACACTCTATGTGACGCTGGAGCCGTGCTGCCACCACGGCAAAACGCCGCCATGCACAGATGCCATCATAGAAAACGGCATATCCCGCGTGGTCATTGGCTCCAGGGATCCTAATCCCCTGGTATCGGGCGGCGTCCGGATACTGCAAGAACACGGCATCGAAGTGGTGGAAGATTTTCTGCGCGAAGAGTGTGACGAGCTGAATCCCGAGTTTTTTCACTATATCACTACAGGCCTGCCCTACGTGGTGCTGAAATTTGCCATGACTTTGGACGGTAAGATTGCATCCCGCACAGGCGCATCGAAGTGGATCACGGGCGAAAAAGCCAGAGCCCATGTCCACAGCCTGCGCGGGCGCTACTCCGCCATCCTGGCAGGCATCGGCACAGTGCTCGCCGACGACCCGATGCTCAACTGCAGAATAGAAGGTGCGCACCAGCCTCTGCGCGTCATAGCAGACTCCAATCTGCGTATACCGCTTGAAAGCAATATCGTAAAAACCGCAGGGCAGTATCCGACGCTGGTAGCAGCCGCAGTCGAAAATTCCGAAAAACAGAAAGCTTTGGAGGCAGCGGGAGCAGAGGTGATTTATCTTCCGACTGACACAAACAATATTTCAAGCGGTAACTTTTGTGAAGAAAAAACAAGTTCAACATACACCAAAAAAAATAGCCTTAAATCTAAATCCGAATCTGGTTTTAATCCAAATTTAGATTTGGAAAATGTTCGCGACACCAAGAAAGTAGACATGGGCGCCCTGATCCGTGAGCTGGGGCACCGGGGCTGCAGCGGCGTCCTCGTGGAAGGCGGCTCCGAAATCCACGAGGCCGTGCTCCGCACGGGCTATGTCAGCCACATCATGGCTTACATAGCGCCGCTGCTCATGGGCGGCCGCGAAGCCAAAAGCCCGATCGAAGGGCTGGGATTCGAAAGCCCGGAGGCGGCCGCGAAGCTGACAAACCACCGTGTCACTTATTTTGGCGAGGACATTCTGCTGGAATACGATTTTAAAAAATAATATTTGCCATATTATAAGAAAATCACTCAGCAATCAAAATTTGGTGATTATAGTGAAGAAATTAGGGTTATCCAATCAATAAATTTTCATAATAGAAAGTTCATAAATTTGATTTTGAAATTCCTGCAAAACTCAAACTCAAACTCAAAATAAAATTTAAAAAGTCAAAACATAAACCGAAAGGAGCAATATGTTCACAGGAATAGTTGAAGAAAAAGGCATAGCAGAGCGCATCGTAAAAGGCGCCGCCGGTTCGATTTTCGTCCGCGCGAAAAAAGTCCTGGAAGGGACGAAAATCGGCGATTCCATCGCCGTGAACGGCGTATGCCTCACAGTGACGTCGTTCACGCCCGGCGGCTTCACCGCAGATATCATGCCGGAGACCTTTCGACGCTCAAACCTCGGCAGGCTGCATCCCGGCGACAGTGTGAATCTGGAGAGGGCCATGACGGCGGGCGGCCGCTTCGGAGGTCACATCGTATCAGGCCATATTGACGGCACCGGCACCATACGCTCCGTCAAAAAAGAAAAAAACGCCACCTGGGTGGAAATCGAAACGCCGCCCGCCCTGCTCCGTCACATGGTGGAAAAAGGCTCGGTGGCCATTGACGGCATCAGCCTCACCATAGCTGCCGTGACGGAAGATTCTTTTTCCGTTTCCCTGATTCCCCATACAGGCTCGGAAACCACCCTGCTTTCAAAAAAAGCCGGCGAGCCTGTCAATCTCGAGACTGACATCATAGCCAAATACGTTGAAAAATTGCTGTCTGCAGGTTTAGTTCCGCCCTGCGATAAGCCCGCAGACTTCCCTGCCGCCACCGGTTTCACGGCATCCGGCGATAAGCCCGCAGCCACGCCAAAGTGCGAAAGCCGCGTAGATGAAGAATTTCTGCGCAGCTGTGGGTTTATGTGACGATAAATAACCCGATATATAGAATTTTGATTTTCAGGAAATAAATTTTGGAGGTAATTATGGATTTTAAGTACAACACCATCCCCGAGGCGCTGGAAGCCCTCAGAGCGGGAAAGCTAATTCTCTGCACCGACGACCCGGACAGAGAAAACGAAGGCGACCTGATCTGCGCCGCAGAGTTCGCCACAACGGAGAACGTCAATTTCATGGCCAAATACGGCCGCGGCCTCATCTGCACGCCAATGTCGGCGGAAATCGCACACCGCCTGAACCTGCCGCAGATGGTCAGCGAAAACACTGACAACCACAGCACGGCCTTTACAGTCTCTATCGATCATGTGGACACCACCACCGGAATTTCCGCCGAGGAACGTGCCCTGACCTGCCGTGCCTGCGCGGACCCGAATTCGAAGCCGTCAGATTTCCGTCGTCCCGGTCATGTATTTCCGCTGACGGCGCGCCACGGCGGAGTTCTGGCCAGAAACGGCCATACAGAAGCCACCGTGGACCTTTGCCGCCTGGCGGGCCTCACGGAATGCGGCCTTTGCTGTGAGATCATGCGCGACGACGGCACCATGATGCGAACACCTGAGCTGCAGCAGATGGCCAAAGAATTTGACCTTTGCTTCATCACTATCAAGGATCTGCAAAACTATCTCAGGCGCTACGAAAACCACATGCAGGCCGAGGCTGTGGCAAAACTGCCGACGGCCTACGGAGATTTCAACATCCACGGTTTCGTAAATGACATCACGGGAGAACACCATGTGGCGCTGGTTTGCGGAGAAATCGGAAACGGCGAAGACGTTCTCTGCCGCGTCCACTCCGAATGTCTAACCGGCGATGTCTTCGGCTCCGCCCGCTGCGACTGCGGTGAGCAACTGAAAACTGCCATGCAGATGGTCCAAAAAGAAGGTCGCGGCATCATCCTCTACATGCGCCAGGAAGGGCGCGGCATCGGCCTTATCAACAAACTCAAGGCTTACGAGCTCCAGGAAGAAGGCCTGGATACAGTGGATGCCAACATACGCCTGGGCTTCGCACCGGACCTGCGCGAATACTGGAGCGGTGCCCAGATACTCCAAAATCTCGGAGTAAAATCCCTGCGCCTGCTCACCAACAACCCAGGCAAAATCTACGGTCTCGAAGGCTTCAGCTTCACCAT
>CAMPBN010000121.1 GCA_946638265.1 uncultured Bacillota bacterium | reverse complement strand
GAAGGACTCGACTGCATGATGATCGGCATGGGCAAGAAAAAGGAAGTTGACGACATTTGTGCCTATATCGACGGCACACTTTCTCTCGACTATACGCCTGACATATCGCAAAAACGCATTTTTATAGATCAGGGCGACTGCGAAGGTTGCGGCGCGTGTATCCAGCGCTGTCCGAGCAAAGCTATCGCGTTCAACGACAATGGCCTGGCAGAGGTAAATCATGATATTTGCCTGACTTGCGGTTACTGTGCGCCGGTATGTCCTGCAAGAGCCATTATCATGCTGGACAAGCGCCATCCGGAGAACAAGTGTAGCGGCGTGCATCTGTAACGCGTACGGCTACGGAAAATCTGCAGAAAATCTGCATAAAACCAAGCAGGGACCCAATCGTTCCTGCTGTTTTTGTGCCTGCAACGCGCCGTAGAGCGCAGATACCTCCCGCGTGGCTTTTCCCTGCAGTGGGCCACTGTCACACCTCTCCTCGCGAGTTTTGGAAGGCGCGCCTGACTCGGGGTTTTCTGTATGTTGGTTAAACCCCTCAAACAGCACGCCGACGCGCTGCAGCGCTGCCAAAACTCTTGCTCGGTTCGGCGGACATTGCCACCACTTTGGCCAGCACACGCTCCGGCATCTACGCTCTACGGCGATTTATATTGCAAAAAAAGAGGGGCGTTGTCGGAGTAGCAGAGACCGTTGCGGGTAGCCGGCACTTAGCGATTTGCGAGCGATAGCGACGCAAGAGCTTAGTACCGCTGCGTTAAGCCCGCACCAGGCGAGAGCCGTGGTCTCGGATGCTCTGACAGCGCCCCTCTTTGGAAAATACAGCGTAACGAGGAGCGTAGGCAGCGGCGCGTTAGTTACTTACAAAAAATAGCGGATTTCTGGCGAATTTGCTTTATTTAAGCCGCTAAATGTGCTATACTAACTAGGTTAGACTACACCGTAGCTCAACATGTAAGACATATTTCGGAAAGGAATTTTACATAATGGAGAAAATAGGATTAAACGAACTGAGAGAAAAATTCTTAAGCTTTTATGCAAGCAAGGGCCATTACCGCAGAGGCAGCTTTTCGCTTATTCCGGAAAACGATAAGAGCCTTCTTATCATCAACTCCGGTATGGCACCGCTGAAGCCTTATTTTGCAGGCCTGGCAGAGCCGCCAAAGCACAGAATGACGACTTGTCAGAAATGTATCCGTACAGGCGATATCGACAATGTAGGTATCACAAAGAGACACGGAACATTCTTCGAAATGCTGGGAAACTTCTCATTTGGTGACTATTTTAAAGAAGAATCCCTGACATGGGGGCTGGAATTTATAACTGAAGTGCTGAAGATGCCTTTTGATAAGATCTGGGCCACTGTTTATGAAGACGACGATGAAGCGGTGGAACTCTGGAAGAAGCTGGGCATGCCGGAAGAACGCATTGTGCGCCTTGGCAAGGACGACAACTTCTGGGAAATCGGCCTCGGCCCTTGCGGCCCTTGCTCCGAAATCTATTTTGACAGAGGTCCCGAATATGGCTGTGGCAAGCCTGATTGCAAACCGGGCTGCGATTGCGACAGATATCTGGAATTCTGGAACCACGTATTTACACAGTTCTCAAAAGAAGAAGACGGCAGCTATTCCAACCTGGCACATCCGAACATAGATACCGGTATGGGACTGGAAAGACTGGCCTGCATCATGCAGGGCGTAGACTCCATCTTTGATATTGATACCATCAGACATATCCTGAATGCAGTTGTGGCAAAGGCCGGCGTGGAATACAAGGACGGAGACGGTCAGTATGACGTTTCCATCAGAGTGATCACCGACCACATCCGCAGCGTGACATTCATGATTTCAGACGGTATCGTACCTTCCAACGAGGGCAGGGGATATGTACTGCGCAGACTCCTTCGCCGCGCCGCACGCCACGGCAGAACACTCGGCATCGAAGGACCGTTCCTGGTAGAGATCGCAGACAAAGTCATCGAAATTTCAGGCGGCGCTTATCCTGAGCTCCACGAAAAGCAGGACTATATCCGCAAGATCATCTCCATCGAAGAAGAGCGTTTTGCTTCCACTATCGACCAGGGCGAAGCCATCATTGCAGAATATGTGGAAGAGCTCAAGAAATCCGGCAAGACGGTGCTTGACGGCGAAGCTGTATTCAAGCTTTACGATACATTCGGCTTCCCGCTGGAGCTGACAGAAGAAATCTTGGCTGAAAACGGCTGCACTGCAGACGTTGAAGGCTTTACCGCCAATATGAAAAAGCAAAAAGAGCAGGCCAGAGCAGCACGCAAGAGCGATGATGAGGAAGGCTGGAAGGAAGCTACCGATGCTGAAGCTTTCAAGACAGAGACTGTCTTCACAGGCTATGACACCACTGCCGACGAGGGCAAGGTGCTGGCTATCCTGACCGAAAACGAAGTAAAGAGCGCAGGAGAGGGCGAAAATGTCCGCATTGTTTGCGATAAAACTCCTTTCTATGCAGAAATGGGCGGTCAGGCAGGCGATATCGGCTGCATCTACAGCGACAGCTTCAGAGCTGAAGTATTGGGCACTACCAAGCTGAACAAGACTTATATCCATAAGTGCCATATCGTTTCCGGAAAAGTAAACGTTGGCGACAGCGTTAAGCTCCTGGTTTCTGAGCCGACCAGAAACGCCACTTGCGCAAATCACACAGCAACACATCTGCTGCAGGCAGCTCTCAAGGAAGTTCTCGGCAATCACGTACAGCAAGCAGGTTCTGCAGTTACTTCCGACGGCCTCAGATTTGACTTCAACCACTTCCAGGCTATGACTAGGGAAGAACTTCTCGAAGTTGAAAAGAAGGTAAATGAGAAGATACTGCAATTCATTCCTGTAACTACAGACGTTATGACACAGGCAGATGCCATTGCCAGCGGTGCAACAGCGCTTTTTGGCGAAAAATACGGCGCATCTGTACGCGTAGTCAGCGTTGGAGATTTCTCCAAGGAACTTTGCGGCGGTACACATGTTAAAAACTCAGGACAGATCGGAGCATTCAAGATCGTTTCCGAATCCGGCGTAGCAGCAGGCGTAAGACGTATCGAAGCCATCACAGGCACAGGCATCCTGAAGGCACTTCACGAGTCCGAGATGGTGCTGGGCGAAGCTTCCGCTATCCTGAAGACAGGCGTTTCCGGACTCAACTCCAGACTTACTGCCATCACCGAAGAAAACAAAGCCCTAAAGAAGGAACTTGAAGAAATCAAGAAAGCCAGCATGGGCAGTGCACTTTCCGATATGATGGCAGGCGCTACCGAAATCAATGGCGTAAAACTCGTTACAAAGGCCTTTACCGATGTAAATATCAACGATCTACGCGGACTTTCCGATGATGTTAAGAAGGAATACAAGGGCGTAATTCTGGTATTGGCAGCTCAGATGGGCGAAAAAGTAACATTCATGGTTTCCGTAACCGACGACCTGGTAGGCAAAGGCTATCACGCAGGCAATATGATCAAGCAGATTGCAGCTGCAGCAGGCGGTTCCGGCGGCGGAAAGGCCGATATGGCCCAGGCAGGAGCCAAGGATGCGTCCAAGATTAACGACGCCTTCGAGGTAGCAAAGACTTTAATCTAAGCGGCCAAAATCTTTATTACATTAATATTAAATAATGATTTTGGTGTTGTATTTTGCAGATTCTGTGTTACAATGAGGGTGTAGTTGTTTGAATATTTATTATATAATATGAATTCAAGCACAAATGACACTTGCGAAGGGAGTGGCTATTTATGGATAACAAGAATACCATTATGTTCACAGGAACTCAGACTGCGGAGATGAAGTCCACAAAAGACGTACTCAACGACGTATATCAGGCTTTGGACGAAAAAGGATACAATGCCATTGACCAGATGGTGGGATATATCCTCTCCGGAGATCCTTCATATATTACCAGTCACAACAATGCCAGAAATTTAATCAGGCATATTGAAAGAGATGATATGGTGGAAGAGCTGTTGAGGAATTTCCTGAATAAATAATTAAAAGAAGAGGCGGGGCTTTTCCTTAAAGACCTGCTTTTTTTGACGCACATTTCACGTGAAAATTTTAAGATTTTCCGACACGTGATGCACAAGTTTACATAATATATTTACAGTAAAGGCGAATAAAAATTATGAGAAAAATCGGATTGGATGTAGGAGATAAAACCATAGGTGTGGCTGTCAGCGACGAGCTCCTTATTGCCGCAAACGGGGTCACTACCATCGAAAGG
>CAMPBN010000120.1 GCA_946638265.1 uncultured Bacillota bacterium | reverse complement strand
GAACGGTGAAAATGGACTTGTGTACTTCTACGCCTGTTGCAGCTTCGATAGCTTCAGCGTTCCAGAAGAAGAAAGGAACACCGATGAGGACACCACCGATAAGTGATGGCAGAGCGGGGAATTTCATTGCTACTGCCACAATTACGAAAATAGGCGGGATGAGCGCAAGCACGCTGATTTTGGAGGAGCCTGCGATAAATTCGCTGATTTCGTTTACTACGGAAAGGTCTACCGTATTATTGGAAGTGTGCATCAGCCCCAGCACGGTAAATCCAACAAGTGCAATCAAAAGAGAAGTACCTGTTGTATAGACCATGTGCTTGATGTGACCGAACAAAGTAGCGCCTGCCATGGCCGGTGCCAGGTTGGTGGTATCGGAAAGCGGGGACATCTTGTCACCGAAGTAAGCGCCGGAAATTACAGCACCTGCAGTCATTGGAGCAGGGAATCCGAGAGCTGTACCGATACCCATCAGAGCTACACCCATGGAGCCGGCTGTGGACCAGGAAGAACCTGTTGCCAGAGATACGATGGAGCAAAGAACGGCAGCTGTCAGCAGGAATACTTTCGGGCTGATGATCTTGATTCCATAGTACATCATGGAAGGAATAGTGCCAGCAGCCATCCAGGATGCGATCATGGCACCTACTACGGCCAGAATCAGAATAGCCTGCATGGAGCGGTTGATGGCGGAAAGAATGCCGCGCTCCAGATAAGACCATTTCCAGCCGTTGAGAATAGCTATAACTGCAGCGAATGATGCTGCCAGGATAAGTGCAATGTGTGGTTCTCCGCCGTCATCCACTTTGATGGACCAGTAGAGACAGGCGATCATCGCCAGCATTACCAAGATGGTTTGCCAAAAGGGGATTTTTTTACCCATAATAATGCCTCCTATAAATGGAATAAAAATAATAATTTCGGTGAAACGAATCAAGTCAGAAGTGAAGCAGGAATTTTCCCTTATCAAAGAAAAGTAAACACATGATTCGCTTACGAAAAAAATATTAACGGCAGCAGGGGTGCAGCACAATCGGCACGGGGGTTTATTTGGATTTCAAAATTCTAAACCCATGGGTGTAGAACGTTGATTTTTAAGCGCTGCAGAAGTGCTGCTTTTTTGTGTACATCGCTTTGCTACCGAATTGAAAGCCGGGGGGAAATAGGGTATAATGTTCCCATCAGACGAGGAGAAAAGCAATGGCTAAAAAAGACAACGGGCAAAAATTCAGAGGATATACTACGCTGCAGGACGGATTTCACGAGCTGGCAGGGAAGATAAAAAAGGGCGAACTTTCCGGAGCGGTGCTGCTTTGCGGAAAAGAGCAGTATCTTGTTCAGTGGGCAGTTAACGAGATTATTAAACTGAACATAAACGAAGCCACGGCGGCCTTGGATTTGGTGCGTTTTGACGCCAATACCGCATCGCCTGCCGCAGTGATCGAAGCCTGCGAGACTCTGCCTCTTTTTTCACCCAAAAAGGTCGTGATTCTGGAAGATTTTTATCCGGCCGAGGGCAGGGAAAGAAGAAAAAGAGAGCGCAGCGAAACAGAAATGGTGCCAAAAGAAAATTCCGACTGGAACCTGCTTTTCGATTATCTGGAGAAAATCGACGAAAATGTGATCCTGGCGGCAGCCTGCGAGATACCGGATGTTACATCAAAAGCATTCAAAGCTTTTTCGGACAGAGGTGAAGTGTTTGCGCTGAAGACCCTGAACGGAGCGAATCTCAGAAGCTTTATAAACAAGAGCATAGGAAAGACGGGTCATACCGCATCGCCTGCTGTTATAAACAGGATCATCGAACTTTCGGGCTATGAAGACAGAGACAGTGACTATACGCTTTTCAATCTGGAAAATGATATAAACAAAATCGTTGCGCATGCCGCAGGTGACAAAATCACGGAAGAAGACGTGTCGGCAGGCATCGCAGGCAATGTGGACCGAAATATATTCGAGTTTCTTGATGCTGCCTCGCAGGGGCGAAAAGACGTGGCTTACCGCCTGTTTTTTAACAGGATGCAGACGGAAAGTTCCGTTATGCCACTGCTTTCGCAGATTATTTTACAGTTTGAGAGAATACTCTTTGTCCGCGAGATGCGGGACGAATCCAGAAATATGGATGAAATCTGCAAGGCGCTGGGCCAAAAGCCGGGCAGCTATCCCGTGAAAAAAGCATGGGGATTCAGTGAATATTACACAATAGAAAGACTCAAAAATATATTGAAGGGCGCATACGATGTAGACCGGCGTGTAAAAAGCGGCATGCTGGAAGAGTCGCTGGCCATGGAAATGTTCATTTCGCAGCTCTAAATCGTCGCGCATCGGAGAAAAAACATGAAGACAGAACTCAAAGCGGATCTGATGCTGCTCCTGGTGACATTTTGCTGGGGCGCATCCTACCTGATGATGGATATATGTATGGAAGACCTGGAGGTGCTGAATCTCAACGCCTTCAGATTTCTTGTGGCCTTTTTGATAGCAGGGCTATTCTCGGCGAAAAAGCTTGCAAAGGTTTCAAAAGAAACCTTGAAATACAGTCTCATAATTTCCTTATGCCAGGTTTTGGTGTACTGCGGCGCCACTTATGGCGTAAAATACACCAGTATTTCTTACGCGGGATTTCTGATTGGCCTTTCGTCGGTGATGACACCGGTGCTGGCTATTATCATTTATAGAACGCTGCCTGAAAAAAAGCTGGTGGCGGCTGTAATCCTCTGCGTTACGGGTACCGCGTTGCTGACACTTGGAGGCAGCAGCAGCGGCGGTATGGCGCTTGGCAATATCCTTTGCATTCTCACTGCATTTTTCTATTCCATCGCCCTGATCATCACCGAAAGGGCAGTGAAAAAGCCCAATGTGGACCCTTATCTTTTGGGAATCACAGAGCTGGCCTTTGTGGGAACCATCATGCTGGCGCTTTCTGCAATCTTTGAACATCCGCATCTGCCGCAGAGCCCGAGAGTCCTTTGGGCAGCGCTGTTTTTGGCAGTGCTTTGCACAGGTTTGGCATTCATCGTGCAAAATGTGGCGCAGCAATATACATCAGCCTCAAAAGTGGGGCTTATCTTTTCGCTGGAGCCTGTGTTTGCCGGCATAGTGGCGTATTTTGCCGCGGGGGAAATCCTCACCGGAAGGGCTTACTTTGGCGCATTTCTCATGATTTTGGGCATCTTCGTCATGGAAATAGATTTCCGCCGAAAATGAAGCTATAAAAAAAGGGACCGAGGTCCCTTTTTTTTAATAAAGTTTTTCAATTGCGCCTTTCCAGTTGAATATGCCGTAAATATGTCCGTCCGGCGTCAAAATGTCGTTGTCGGTATAAACAAAGCGGCGGCAAAGTTTCAGGCTGCCGTCATTTGGATTCATAATGTAGTAGCCGTCATTGTATGCGGAGGCTTCCATAGTGCCGCCTTCGCCTTCGCAGCTGTCTGAACCCTGCTGGCATTTAACGTAAAGCGTGCCGTTTTTGTCGGTGCCGAGCAGTTTCATGCTTGCATAATCTTTATAGCCGTTGTCGAGGCGTGTTACGGTCCCTGCCTTCGGATCTATGCGGTAGAGCTCATAGTTTTTGCATATGTTCATCTTCCATCCTGTGTAGCGGCGGGCATTTACAAATACATAGTTTCCTGCATGAAACGCGTCTTTAATTGCAATGCCTTCGCCAATAAAATATTCCTTGCCGTTTACGCTCACATAGCCCTTTGCAATAAAAGGCGTGTATGGGGCAGGGACATCATCGCGTGTATATTCAATATCCGTGCGAATCTTTAAATCCTTTGAAAGATGCCCCACAGGGAGATAGTCGGAATCACCGTTTTCATACGCTTCATAGCTTTCGCGTTTTTCGGATTTTGAGAGTTTGCCTGAAAGGTAATCGAAGAAATAATATTCATCGTTTGATATATGCTTTTCAATATATACTCCCGATTCATTTTCTTCATAAACCGTGTAGTAGCATGAGCTGTCATCGTCTATTTGCCAGTGAATCGAAAAGGTGTTCGTTTCCTTTGACCAGTCTGTGTCCCAATCAAATTCTTCGCGTGCGAAGCGCCAGGTGAGAGGGAAGTATGTGATACCGCGGAAGTTTAATATAGGATATTCTTCCTTGCTGTTATCAAGCTTTGCGCCGTTTACGTAAATTGGATAATCGGCGATGACCGCGCTGACTGTTTTCGGGTTCTTTGAGCCTTTATATACAGGCATTTCAAAATCGGAAGTTGCGGGGCCGTATGTTCCCCAGCTTGC